>CAJYKO010000114.1 GCA_913775215.1 uncultured Devosia sp.
TCCGGATCGATCCAGCGCGCGCCAGTGAGGCCACCGCGCTTCAGCGACAGGGTAAAGCCGACATCGGGCGGGATCTCGAGGCCGGTAAAAAGCCGGGGCATGGCAATTCTCCCTGGCGGGCTTTCATAGTGTTCGGCGCACTCAAAACCCGAAAGCGGGCCTTGAGAGTGGATCGAGCCTAGCACAATCGGGTCATTGAGCCAGTCCCGATGTCGCAGTGGGGCATTTCGCCTTGTAAATCAAAAGTGCCGACGCCATATTTGTCTTCAAGTGGCAAGTGCCAATTGCCCCCGGCGGTTCAAAGACCGCGATTTTCCAAGTGAAAGGGAATGAGAATGGCTGAATATGACCGTCAGACCCTCGGTGCGCGGGCCGGCTCGGCCGCGGCCATCGACGAGGGCCTCCGCAGCTATATGCTGCGTGTTTACAATTACATGGGCCTCGGCCTCGTCGTTACCGGCGTTGCTGCCTATTTTGCGGCCGCTGCCGCCATCACAACCGATCCGAACGCGGCGGTCGGCGAGCTCGCCAATGGGCAGCTTGTCACGCAATGGGGCGCCTTGCTCTATGCGAGCCCCCTGCAGTGGGTCGTCATGCTTGCGCCTCTGGCCTTCGTGATGGTGCTCAGCTTTGGTATTAACAAACTCTCCGTAACCGCAGCACAGGGCGTCTTCTGGGCCTTTGCGGCCGTGATGGGCCTGTCGCTGTCCTCGATCTTCCTCGTTTATACCGACGCCTCGATCGCCAAGGTTTTCTTCATCACCGCCGCGACCTTCGGCGCGATGAGCCTTTATGGTTACACCACCAAGCGTGACCTGACCGGCATGGGCAACTTCCTGATGATGGGCCTGATTGGCATCATCATCGCCTCGATCGTGAACATCTTCATGCAGTCGAGCATGATGGAGTTCATCATCTCGGTCGTCGGCGTGCTGATCTTTACCGGTCTGACCGCCTATGACACACAGAAGATCAAGGAAAGCTATTCGGAAGCCTATGGCGCCGACGTCATGGCCAAGAACGCCATCATGGGCGCGCTCTCGCTCTACCTCGACTTCATCAACCTCTTCATGATGCTGCTCCGCCTCTTCGGCAATCGCGAGTAAGCACCAGGGTCCTTGATCGAACAATCAAGGAAAATGGTTGGACGAAAAATCGGACCGCAGCTTACAAAGGCTGCGGTCCTTTTCTTTGTGCGCGCTCATGTCCGATTTCATTCTACGCCCCTTCCACTGGTCCGACGTTCCCGCCATCACGCGGATTTACCGGCACTATGTCGATCACACCGCCATTACCTTCGACACCGAAGCGCCGGGCGAGGAGGCGATTGCGGAAAAATATGCGGGGCTTTTGAAATTGGGGCATCCGGTGATCATCGCCGAGGGCGCGGACGCGGTGCTGGGCTATGCCTATGCGAGCTTTTACCGCCCCCGCGCCGCCTATCGCTTTACCTGCGAGGATTCGATCTATCTGGATCCGGCAGCAACGGGCAAAGGGCTGGGCAAAGCCATGCTCACCGCGCTTCTGGAGAAATCGAAAGAACACGGTTTCAAGCAGATGTTGGCGGTGATCACGGCGGACACGGCCAATTCGATCGCCATCCACGAAAAGTTCGGTTTCGAGCGCGTGGGGTATTACAAGTCGGTTGGTCTGAAGTTCGATCGCTGGCACGATATCGTGCATTTGCAGAAGGCGCTTTAGGCGGCTTTGATTAGGGTCTTCCGCATCGGATAGCCATTGACGGTGCGGCCGTTGGCCTGCGGGCCGTTCTCGAGCCAGCCGGCGGCGAGATAGAAGCGCCTGGCAGTTTCCGTGGCTTCGAGATGGCCTTCGGTAAAGCCGAGGGCCACGAGCTCATCTTCGAGGCGGGCGAGCAATGTCCGGCTAACGCCCTGGAACCGGGCGTCTGGAGCGACGTAATTGAGCGCGATCTCGCCACCCATAGTTATCGCGCCGACTGCAAGGATGCGCTCATCGCGGTCCGCAACGAAAACGCGCAAATCGGGATTAGCGAGCATCTTGGCGACACCCGCTTCGGACTTATTGGCCGTCCAGGCGGCCAGCGCCTTTTCCTCATTCCGGTGATCGGCGGCGCAGAGTTCGGTGATCGAGGCAATGAGGACGCGGCTCATCGCCGACACATCGGCCGGAGTGGCGCGGCGGATGCTTATGCTCATCCAACTACGGCAAGATCGGGATCGAGCACGCGCAGCACCTGGCTGAGGTCGTGGCCGCGCTTGAGAATCCGGCCTTGCTGATTGGTGATCAGATATTGGCCCTGCTTGGCGCGGAGTTTTGGGTTTTTCTCGACGACGAAGAGCGGCCGTTCGGAGACGCGGGCATAGATGGAAAAGAGCGCGCGATCCTTCAAGAAATCCATGGCGTAGTCGCGCCACTCCCCTGCCCCTACCTTGCGACCATAGACAGCCAGGATCTGCATTAGTTCGCGGCGGTCAAAGGCAACGATGGGCTGAACGGGGCGGGCGGGCTGATTGGCTGGCTCACCGACATGGACCAGCGACAAGCCGGCTTCGTTTGGCTGACGACCCTGCACGGGACCTCCGGAGGTTGTGTCATCGCTCATGCGCGCCGCGATCTCAAGGATACGCTCAGTGCGCATTCGCTTTCTCTTTAGCGCCTGTCTGTCCCTTGAAACCGGTACCCACTTTCAAGAGACAGGCTGTAGTCATGTTGTCACAAACTCAGCCCATGGCAAGGGGCTTCAAAAACCCAATTTCAGCCATGATTCGTCCTTTCTGACGCCCCATTAGCCCGGCATCTTTCAACCATTGCCTCCAGCGGCTGGCAATCGGACCGACCGAGCCCCCAAACTAAGACGTCCGGTTGCCAGTCTCCTAATTGACCTGTCAGTCACGCCTGTTCCATGCCCCCGGAACAGGCGTTTCTTTTTGCGCTTATGCTGGGATGATCAGGGTTCGTAGGCGGCGGCAGCGAGGATGGAGCCGGGCATGCCGCCGCGCTCCTGCTGCACGACAATCGCGATGCCGGTATTAGCGTCCCCCAAAACTTCGCCAAGCGGGATTTTGAGCTCTGCGCCGGTCTCGCTTTCCCACATGCCCAGAACCTGGCGGCCGGTGACAACCTGGGTATAGACCATGGACTTGCCGGCATTGTCGCCCGTCTCGATCTTGACGTCGGCGCGGTTCTTGAAGGTGACGAGCCAGACGACCGCATCGGAGAGGTCGGCCTTGGGCGGCACGGCGACCTTGAGCATATCCCCGCTCAGCGTGAGATCGACGGCCAGCGGCAGCGAGGCACGTTCGACCGCCTGCTGCACGTCATGCCGGCGCGAACCGACCACCGCCTTGGCGCCATTGACGACCATTTGCGGGGTGTAGATGCGCGAGGAGCCCCAGCTCTTGGCATAGGCCCGCTGGCGATCGGAAAAGGCTTCCTGCGCAAACGTGTCTTTCCAGCCGACATAATCCCAATAATCGACATGGTAGGCGAGCGCGACGACATCGTCGCGATCGGCCAAAGCCGTGAGCATGGCATCGGCGGGCGGGCAGGACGAACAGCCCTGGCTTGTAAAAAGCTCGACCACAGCCTTGGGCGCAATATGCACCGTTTCCGCTAGGGCGGAGCCGGAAAAAACGACATGGGCTGCTAGGGCCAGGAGAAGGCCTGAGAGAGGGCGAGCGATCATGGGCAAGGTTGTAGGCTGAGGCGATCAAGCCTGCCTAGTCAAAACCGGGTGAGACGGGAGAGATTCTGCCCCAAAAGTAAATGGCGGCCTTGCGTGCCGCCATTTGAAACCGTGTCGTACCCGTGCTTTACGCGGCGACGAGGCTGCGCAGCACGTAATGCAGGATGCCGCCATTCTTGAAATAGTCGAGCTCGTTGGCGGTATCGATGCGGCAACGGGTTTCGACATTGAGCACCGAGCCATCGGCACGGGTGATCTTGACGGTAACCGTGGCACGCGGCTCGATGGTTTCGACGCCGGCGATATCGACGGTTTCGGTGCCATCAAGGCCGAGGGTCTGCCAGGATTCGCCATCCTTGAACTGCAGCGGGATGACGCCCATGCCGACAAGGTTCGAGCGGTGGATACGCTCGAAGGACTGCGCGATGACGGCCTTGACGCCGAGGAGGTTGGTGCCCTTGGCGGCCCAGTCACGCGAGGAGCCGGTGCCATATTCCTTGCCGGCAAAGATCACGAGCGGGGTGTTCTGCGCCTGGTAGGCCATGGCGGCATCGTAAATCGGCATCTGCGAACCGTCTGGGCCGAGGGTGAAACCACCCTCGACGCCATCGAGCATCATGTTCTTGATGCGGATATTGGCAAAGGTGCCGCGCATCATGACTTCATGGTTGCCACGACGGGCGCCATAGGAGTTGAAGTCCTTGGGCGCGACCTGACGTTCGATCAGATACTTGCCCGCGGGCGTGCCCGACTTGAACGAACCGGCCGGGGAGATGTGGTCGGTGGTGATCGAGTCAAGGAAGAGCGCCAGCACGCGGGCCGAGACCACGTCGGTGACGGGCTTGGGTTCCATGGTCAGGTCTTCGAAGTATGGCGGGTTCTGCACATAGGTCGAAGAACCGTTCCAGCCATAGGTTTCGCTGCCTTCGACGGCGATGCCCTGCCAGTGCTCGTCGCCCTTGAACACGTCCGAATAGCGCTTGCGGAACATGTCGGCATTGACGTGTTGGCGGACGATCTCGGCGATCTCGTGGTTGGAGGGCCAGATGTCCTTCAAATAGACCGGCTGGCCATTCGAGCCGGTGCCGAGCGGTTCGGTGGTGATATCGACATTGAGCGTGCCGAGGAGCGCATAGGCAACGACCAGCGGCGGGGAGGCGAGATAGTTGGCGCGCACATCGGGGTTCACGCGGCCTTCGAAATTGCGGTTGCCCGAGAGGACCGAGGCGGCAACGAGCTTGTTCTCGTTGATCGTGTCCGAGATCGGCTGCGGGAGGGGACCGGAATTGCCGATGCAGGTGGTGCAACCATAGCCGACGAGGTTGAAGCCGATGGCATCCAGATCGGCCTGGAGGCCGGCAGCGGTCAGATAGTCGGTGACGACCTGCGAGCCGGGGGCCAGCGAAGTCTTGACCCAGGGCTTGGAATTAAGGCCGAGAGCGCGCGCCTTGCGGGCAACGAGACCGGCAGCAACCAGAACCGATGGATTCGAGGTATTGGTGCACGAGGTGATGGCGGCGATGACGACCGAACCGTCACCGACTTCAAAATCTTCGCCCTTGACCGGGAATTGTGCACCCGGAGCGACATCGCCTCGGCCGGCAGCAAGATCGGGCAGCGCCTTGGCGAAGGCCGGGGTCACATCCTTGAGCGCGACGCGATCCTGCGGACGCTTCGGGCCGGAGAGGGATGGGACGACGGTCGAGAGGTCGAGTTCAAGGGTCGAGGTGAAGACCGGGTCCGGCGTGTCCGTCGTGCGGAACATGCCCTGGGCCTTGGAATAGGCTTCGACGAGCGCGACACGATCGGCATCGCGGCCGGTGGTCGAAAGGAATTTCAGCGTATCGGCGTCGACCGGGAAATAGCCGCAGGTGGCACCATATTCGGGGGCCATGTTGGCGATGGTCGCCTGGTCTTCGAGGCTGAGATAGTCAAGGCCGGGGCCGTAGAACTCGACGAACTTGCCGACGACGCCCTTCTTGCGCAGCATTTCAGTGACGGTCAGCACGAGGTCGGTGGCGGTGATGCCTTCATTGATCTTGCCGGTCAGCTTGAAGCCGACGACTTCGGGGATCAGCATGGTGATCGGCTGGCCGAGCATGGCGGCCTCGGCCTCGATGCCGCCGACGCCCCAGCCGAGTACGGCCATGCCGTTGACCATGGTCGTGTGCGAATCGGTGCCGACAAGAGTGTCGGGATAGGCGACGGTTTCGCCGTCTTCGTCCTTGGTCCAGACGGTCTGGGCCAGATATTCAAGGTTCACCTGGTGGCAGATGCCGGTGCCGGGGGGAACGACTCGGAAATTGTCGAAGGCCGACTGGCCCCAGCGCAGGAACTCATAGCGCTCGCCATTGCGCTCATATTCGAGCTCGACATTCTGGTTGAAGGCCAGCGGGGTGCCGAAATTGTCCACCATGACCGAGTGGTCGATAACGAGATCGACGGGCACGAGCGGATTGATCTTTTGCGGATTGGCGCCGAGCTTGGCAGTCGCGTCGCGCATGGCGGCGAGATCGACGACGGCGGGAACGCCGGTAAAGTCCTGCATGAGAACGCGGGCGGGGCGATACTGGATTTCGTATTCGGACGTGCGGCTGACAAGCCATTCGGCGATGGCAAGGATGTCTTCCTTCTTCACCGTCCGGTTGTCTTCAAAGCGGAGGAGGTTTTCGAGCACCACCTTCATCGAGCCGGGGAGCTTGGAAACGCCCTTAAGGCCGTTCTTTTCGGCTTCGGCGATGGAATAATAGGTGTAGGTCTTGCCACCGACCGTGAGGGTCGACTTCGACTTGAAGCTGTCTAGTGAGGCCACTTGCTCCGCCCTTTGCTGCTGGAACGTGCCGTCCGGCTGCAATGGGGGCCGCCGGTTCTCGCCGCTCTTTGCTGGAATGACTCTAATCTCGTCGGCTTATAGTCAATCAGAAAACCGCTTGCCAGTCTTGCCTTTGCTTCAATACGAGATGGGGCCATGACGCAACGGCAAGTCCAGCCCTCACTCTGCCTTAAGACTTTCGCGCTGAGCGT
>CAJYKO010000115.1 GCA_913775215.1 uncultured Devosia sp.
GCTTCAAGAACGGCATCCTGCCGCTGGTGGTCACGCCCGAACAGCTCAAGCTCCTGCTCGACGACGCCGACCGCGGCGCCAACGCCACTCTCAGCATCGACCTCGAAGCCCAGACCATTCAGGGCCCCGACGGCGGCACGCTGCATTTCGACATCGATCCGGCCCGCAAGCACATCCTGCTCGAAGGCCTCGACGATATCGCCGGCACGCTCAAGTCCGACCCCGCCATTTCGAGCTTCGAAGGCAAGATGGCCTCCGATCGTCCCTGGCTCTGAGCCGAATGGACATCGTCTTCGAGCCTGAGCCGCAGCCCGATACACGCTCTGCCATTCTCGAAGGCCTCCTCGCCTATAACGACGCCAGGACCGGCGGGCAGTTCGGCCCGCCGCGCAGCATCGCCATCGCGCTCAAAGACCCGGCAACCGGCAAGGCCGTCGGCGGCCTCACCGCCCGCATCAGCTATTCGCGCATGTATGTAGAGCTCCTGTTCATCCCCGAACATCTGCGCGGTCAGCGCCTCGGCGAACAGGTGATGGCCGAGGCCGAGCGCATCGCCCGCGAGGCAGGCTGCACCGGCATCTGGCTCGACAGCTACAGCTTCCAAGCCCCCAGCTTTTACGAAAAGCTCGGCTTCGTCCCCTTCGGCGACATCCCCGATTATCCCCCCGGCCACCGCCGGGTCTTCCTCCACAAATCACTCGTCTGAAGCGGAAGTCCACCCACTGCGTCATTCCCGCGAAAGCGGGAACCTCCGTTTGCGCGGCGCACTCAAAACTTATCCCCGCCGCGCCCGCCCATGGCATGATGGCGCCTAACCACCGGATCATCCAACCCGACCCGGTCATCTCTGCCATTGGGTCATCCCGCCCCACCGGGTCATCCCTGCGAAAGCAGGGATCCCCCTCCTCACTCACCCGCGACGGAATCCCCCCGAACCCGCCTTGCGCAAAACCCCAAAATCCCGCTATGTGCGCGGCCAAGGTGTACCCACCAGTACGGCGCGAGGAGTTTCCCGATCATGGCCACCCATTCCCTTTTTCTTCTGCCCGGCGACGGCATCGGCACCGAGATCCTGGTCGAGGTGGAAAAGCTCATCGCCTGGACCAATGCCGAAGGCCTGACGGACTTCTCGACCGATAGTGGCCTCGCCGGTGGCGCTGCCTACGACGCCCATGGCGTCGCCATCACCGACGAAGACGTGGCCAAGGCCAAGGCCGCCGACGCCGTAATCTTCGGCGCTGTCGGTGGTCCCAAGTGGGACAACGTCCCCTACGAGCATCGCCCCGAAGCCGCCCTCTTGCGCCTGCGCAAGGAACTGGCGGTGTTCGCCAATCTGCGCCCCGCCATCTGCTACCCCGCGCTGGCCGAAGCCTCCTCGCTCAAGCGCGAACTGGTCGAGGGCCTCGATATCCTCATCGTGCGCGAACTGACCGGCGGCGTCTATTTCGGCGAGCCCAAGACCATTACCGATCTCGGCGACGGCCAGAAGCGCGCCATCGACACCCAGGTCTACGAGACCTACGAAATCGACCGCATCGCCCGTGTCGCCTTCGATCTCGCCCGCACCCGCAGCAACAAGGTCCATTCGGCCGACAAGAAGAACGTCATGAAGTCCGGCGTCCTCTGGGACGAAGTGGTCAAGGGCGTCGCCAAGGACTATTCCGACGTCGAGCTGCACCACATCCTGGCCGACAACGCCGCCATGCAGCTGGTGCGCACGCCCAAGCAGTTCGACGTCATGGTCACGGATAACCTCTTCGGCGACATCCTTTCCGACGTTGCCGCCATGCTCACCGGCTCGCTCGGCATGCTGCCCTCCGCTTCGCTCGGTGCGCCCGATCCGACGACCGGCAAGCGCAAGGCCTTCTACGAGCCCGTCCACGGCTCCGCGCCCGACATCGCCGGCAAGTGCATCGCCAATCCCATCGCCATGATCGCCTCGTTCGCCATGGCGCTGCGCTATTCGTTCAACATGATCGAACTGGCCAACAAGGTCGAAGGCGCCATCTCGGCCGTCCTCAGCGATGGCCTGCGCACCGCCGACATCGCCCAAGACAACCGCAAGACCATCGGCACAGAGGAAATGGGCGCCGCCATTTTGGCCAAGCTCAAGGCCTGAGAGAACTAGCGCTTCGGCCGCGAAAAGATATTGACCACGGCCCCGTCGGGATCGCGCAGCAGCATCGAGACATTGCCCCAGGGCATCGTCGTTGGCTGCAGCACGATTGCGGCGGGGTCGATCGCGTCCATCTGCGCCCGCACCGCCTCCACATCGTCGACCTCGAGCTCGATCATCGAAGAGCGATTGGACCGCGGCACGATCACTCCGCCATTGACCTTGTCGATGATCGCCGTACTCGAAATCGCCAGCGTACACCCGGGCATCCGGATTTCGGCAAATCCCGGCGCCAGATCGGTCGCCGCAACGCCCGTCAGCCTGGCATAAAAACTCTTGAGAGCGTCGACGTCATCGGTCACGACGCGAATGGATGCAAACTTCATCGGCAGGGTCTCGGCGTTCAAAACGACCACCCCCTACCCACGCCCCCTGCCAGAAGCTGACAGCATAGTCTGAGGCACTCAGCCCTTGTCACTGCCGCAGGCAAGAAGGCCGCCGCCACAGGCCCGGCAGTAAACTCGGCAAAAAGATATCCCCGGCCTCGCGACCGGGGATATTATGG
>CAJYKO010000116.1 GCA_913775215.1 uncultured Devosia sp.
TATCTCAATGCCGGCGACAGGATCCGCATCGCCGAGATCATTGCCAAGCGCCCGGTGCGCTACTAGCCCCCACGTATCCCCCTCGCCCCCGCCCCCCCGATCCTTTTCTCACCAACCCGGAGAGACCGACATGAGCCGCACCCCCTATCTCAGCCAGCGCCGCATCTGCGCCTATAATCGCCTGCAGGTCGATGTGATCGCGATGACCTATATCGTGCGCTTCCATAAGCCCAAGGGCCCCATCGGCGAGCACACGAGAGAAGCCTGCAATTCCATGATCCGGCAGGCATTCAAGCTCTTTCGCCGCGAAGCCGGCATGCCGCATTTCCGCGTGCTTATGCCCGACGAGCCCTTTACCCTGGCCGACCTCGCCATTCTCGTGACGCGCCTGACAGCCGCCGGCATCATGTTCGAGGATCGCTATGCCCATTATCAGGCCAACGGCAAATTCCATAAATCCTTCCGCGTCCTCGCCCCCGCCCTCGATGCCGATGGCTTTCCCTCCAAGCACATCTGAGCCTCTGCCCCACTCATCCCCGCCCCGCACCAAGGCAGCGAGCCTCTGCCGGGCGGCCCAAAATCCAAAAAACCAAAAACTTATCCCCGCCTCCAAAACCCTGCCCCATACTGCAGCCATCCCGTCAGTTACGCGGTCCCGACGCAGGGCCGGATGGGAGGCCGGTGGATGGGGGCGCCTGTCCGGGCGGGGAGTTGAAATACGGCAGCCGCGACTGAAATAAAGTTCGCGCCTGATCCCGGACCCGCTGCAAACTCCGGATCCTGTGACGGGCGGCCTTTGGCTCCCAATGTCTAACCAGATCGAGCCAATGGCCGCCCGTCACCGTGAAACCGCGAGGCTTCGTGCCAGGGCGGCACTTTCGGACGTCCGAATCCTGGCGAACGGCTCGGCTCAGCGCCTTGACTTCTAACGAATCCCTAACGCGTTAACCCTGTCCCCGTTTTCCCCACTGCTCCCACTAGACCAGAACAAAGCAAAAACATATAAGAACAATATAGCAACACGGGAGCTAGAGATGATTGATTTCCTCAAGGACTTCGCTGCCTTCGTCACCCTCGGTGCCTTCACCATCGGCTCGTTGACATGGATGGATTTGCTGACCCACCTGGCCTGATGCCTGTGGATTGGGGGCAGGGTGATTTGACCTCAGCCTCCCATTGGCTCAAGGTTTGAACATGCGCGGCCCAGGCTTTATCCACCTTCACGTCCACTCGGCTTTCTCGCTCCTTGAAGGGGCAGTGCAGCTCGAAGCGATTCTCAAACTTGCGGCGGCAGACAATCAGCCGGCGCTCGGTCTGGCCGATACGGCCAACCTTTTCGGTGCCCTCGAATTTTCCGAGAAGGCAACGAAAAAAGGCATCCAGCCGCTGATCGGCGTCGAGCTGGCAATTGATTTTGCCGCCGCCGAAGAGCGCGTCAGCGAGCGTGGCCATGTCGCTTGGAGCGGCAAGTCCAGCGTCGTGATGATGGCACAGTCCGAAGAAGGCTTCGCCAATCTCTCGCGCCTCGTCTCGCGGGCTTATATGCAGGGCGAAAATGGCCTCGCGCGTGCAAAACTCGATTGGCTGACCCCCGACGCGCTGGGCGGGCTTATTTGTCTGTCCGGTGGTCCCGAGGGTGCAATCGATATGCCCTTCGCCCAGGGGCATGATGCCAATGCCCTGAAGCGACTCGATCGCCTGGCCGACCTGTTCGGCGATCGATTCTACATCGAGTTGCAGCGCCATGGCCGCGCCCAGGAAATGAGCGTCGAACCGCGCCTCATCGACTACGCCTATCGCAAGGGCATCCCGCTGGTCGCGACCAACGAGCCCTTTTTCAAAACATCCAAGGATTACGAGGCGCACGACGCTCTGTTGGCGATTGCCGGTGGGTCTGTCGTCGCCCAGACCGAGCGGCGCAAACTCAACGATCAGTATTATTTCAAGACGCGCAGCGAGATGATGGAGTTGTTCTCCGATCTTCCCGAAGCGCTTGAATCCACCGTCGAAATCGCCCGCCGCATGGCCTATCGCCCGCGGACCCGCGGCCCGATCCTGCCCAAATTCGCTGCCGGTTCGCACGATACCGAAGAGGCTGTCGTTGCCGCGGAAGCTGCTGTCCTGCGCGAAATGTCCATTGCCGGCCTCGAAAAGCGCCTCGCCGCCCATGGCCCGGGACCCGGCAAGACCGAAGAAGAATATCGCGAGCGTCTCGATTTCGAGCTGAACGTCATCGAGAAGATGAAATTCCCGGGCTATTTCCTGATCGTGGCCGACTTCATCCAGTGGGCCAAGGCGCAAGGCATTCCGGTTGGCCCAGGCCGTGGTTCGGGCGCCGGCTCGCTGGTAGCCTATTCGACGACGATCACCGATCTCGATCCGCTTCGCTACAATCTGCTCTTCGAACGCTTCCTCAATCCTGAGCGCGTTTCGATGCCCGACTTCGATATCGACTTCTGCCAGGACCGCCGCGAAGAAGTCATTCAATACGTGCAGAAAAAGTACGGTGTCGAACAGGTGGCGCAGATCATCACCTTCGGTTCGCTCCAGGCGCGCGCCGTGTTGCGCGACGTCGGCCGCGTGCTGCAGATGCCCTATGGCCAGGTGGACCGTATCTGCAAAATGGTCCCCGCCAATCCCGCCGACCCCTGGACCATCGAGCGCACCATGACAGAGGTGCCTCAGTTCAAGCAGATGGCGGAAGACGACGAGGCTGTCGGGCAACTGGTCGAGATCGCCAAATCGCTTGAAGGCCTTTATCGCCACGCCTCCACCCACGCGGCGGGCATCGTTATTGGCGACCGTCCGCTGCAGAATTTGCTGCCGCTTTATCGCGATCCGCGTTCCGATATGCCGGTGACGCAGTATAACATGAAGTGGGTCGAGCCGGCGGGTCTGGTGAAGTTCGACTTCCTGGGTCTCAAGACCCTCACCACGATTCAATATGCCGTTGAAATGGTGCGCAAGCGCGGCATTGACCTCGATATCGACGCCATCCCGATCGACGACGCGGCGACCTATAATCTCTACGCCCGCGGCGATACCTACGGCATCTTCCAGTTTGAAAGTGGCGGCATGCGGCGCGCCCTAATGGATCTCAAGCCCGACCGCATCGAAGACCTCATTGCTATGAACGCGCTCTATCGGCCTGGTCCGATGGACAACATCCCAAGCTTCATCGATCGCAAGCACGGCCGCGAGGACGTGGCCTATCCGCATCCCACGCTCTCGACCGTGCTCGACGAAACCTATGGCATCATCGTCTACCAGGAGCAGGTGATGCAGATCGCCCAGCTGCTCTCTGGCTATTCGCTGGGCGAAGCCGACATGCTGCGCCGCGCCATGGGCAAGAAGGACAGGGCGGAGATGGACCGCCAGCGCGTGCGCTTCCGTGGCGGTTCGGCCACCGAGGGCGTTAGCGAAAAGCTGGCCGACGAAATCTTCGACCTCCTGGCCAAGTTCGCCAATTACGGCTTCAACAAGAGCCACGCCGCCGCCTACGCCTGGGTGTCGTACCAGACGGCCTATCTCAAGGAGCACTTCCCGCACGAGTTCTATGCCGCCTCGATGACCCTCGACATGGCGCAGACCGACAAGCTGTCGGATTTCCGCCGCGAGGCCGGCAAGAAGAAGATCGAAGTGGTGCCGCCCTGCGTCAACCAGTCCGAAGTGGTGTTTTCGGTCAAGGACGACCGCATCCATTACGGGCTCTCGGCGGTGAAGGGCGTCGGCCGCGCCATGGCCGAGCATATCGTCGAGGTGCGCGGCAGTACGCCGGTCAAGGATCGTGCCGACTTTGCCCGCCGCGTCGATCCGCGCGTGCTCAACAAGCGGA
>CAJYKO010000117.1 GCA_913775215.1 uncultured Devosia sp.
CGCGGCCTCGTTCCTTCTCACCGTCGGCTGGTTCGCCCACAGCCAGTTCGGCTGGACAACGACCGCCCACGCTTCGAGCGCCGTGCCCGACTATGTCACCGCGGCCGTCGAGGCCCATCACATCACCGCCCTCCGCGCCGGCATGCAGTCCCAGCCCCAGGCCACCTCATACGATGCCGCAGAACTCCTCGCGCAGACCGCGATCCGCATGCCCGCCTTGCCCGAGGGCTGGCAGGTCACCGATGTGCAGGTCTACCCCTCCCATTTCGGCCCGAGCGTCGAGCTTGCCGTCGATGCTGGCCCGCTCGGCGCCGTCTCGGTGTTTGCCGCGCGCCCCGGCCAGTTCCTCGTCGCGCGTCCTTCCACGCGCCATGTCGATGATACCACCACCGCCTATTGGCAGTTCGGCGACATCGCCTATGCCCTCGTTTCCAGCGCTCGTCCGCAGGACGTCGCGGAAGCGGCCGGTTCCCTTTTCGATTCCCTTTACTGACGGAGACTAAGCCATGGCTTCCCAGCCGCAATTCCGCTGGAACAATCCAGCCTCGACCATGTCGGGCGCCGCCTTCGATGAAGGTCTGCGTGGTCACATGCTGCGCGTCTATAATTTTATGGGCATCGGCCTCGTCATCACCGGCCTCGTCGCCTATTTCGTCGGCACGACGCCGGCGATCTACGTGCCGATCTTCTCCTCACCCCTCCAGTGGGTGGTGATGTTTGCCCCGCTCGCCTTCGTGCTGTTCTTCTCGTTCAAGATCAATTCGATCTCGGCCGCCGCTGCCCAGACCATGTTCTGGGCTTTCTGCGCCATCATGGGCCTGTCCATGGCCTCGATCTTCCTGGTCTTTACCGGTGCCAGCATCGCCCGCACCTTCTTCATCGCCGCCGCCATGTTCGGCGTGATGAGCCTTTACGGCTATACGACCAAGACCGACCTCACCAAATTCGGCTCGTTCCTGATCATGGGCCTGATCGGCGTCGTCATCGCCTCGATCGTCAATATTCTCCTCGGCTCGAGCATGATCCAGTTCGTGGTCTCGATCGTCGGCATCATCGTCTTCCTCGGCCTTACCGCTTGGGACACCCAGACGATCAAGGAACAATATGCCGAAAACAACGGCGCCGAAGGCAATCAGAAGCTCGCCGTCATGGGGGCACTCTCGCTCTATCTCAGCTTCATCAATCTCTTCCAGCTCCTGCTCAGCCTCACGGGCCAGCAGGACGAATAGCGCATTTGGGGGAGGGCGCCGCTCTCCCCCACCCTTTCTACGCCGTCAGCGCATCGGCCTGCGACCAATTATAGACGCAGCGATCAAGCCCGATGGCGATCTCGAGTACCTTGACCGGCACCTCTCGCGTCCCGGCCTTGCCGTTGACCGTCACGACACTCGGAAAATCCGTTCGCCGTGAGATCGAGGCGACTTCCATCCATTTGTCGCTATTGTCCACCTCGACATCCATAGTCACCTCCGAATAGGCCGGCAGCCTGTCCGAAGGCACGATCCGCGTCGGCAATCGCGTCACCGCCGCCAGCATGTGGCGGACCGGTTCGAGAATGGCGGCGTGATAGTCGTTGGCCGTATCAGCGGCATAGGCGCATTGGAATTCCATCTGCCAGAACTCCTTGAGCCGCATATGCTTTGTCGCCTGGTCCTGTTCCCGCCTGAACGATTTGCCCGCCTGCCAGACGCAAAGCGGCAGACGCACCTTGGCGTGCGAGGCGAGCAGGTGGCTTATATAGATATAGGTCGATGGCGTCGTTTCCGGTCGCATCACCAGGTCATGGTCGTGATCGCCGAGCCGCTGCTGCACGAAAACGTCTTGTTCCGTATAGGCATCGGAGATCAAGGCGCGCGGCACCAGCAGCGGGGCTTCAACACGCCTGATGTCCCAGGCTGGATTGGTCGCCTTGAGTGCTGAGGATATTTCGGCGGCAAGGTGGGTGATGGCGCTCTCGCGCACGCGGATGTCGCGCTCGGTCCAGTGAACGAGCCCATTGGCTTCATAAAGGGAAAGCATTTTGCTCTCTGCTTCGAGGTCAGGGATTGGGTTGGGGCTTTACGTCTCCGGCAGGCGGACGACGGCAAAAGCCCAAGTCCCGCCTCTAGCCGAAGACGCCCATACCTCGACGACCGGCGCCACCATTGCGGGTGGCCGGGGCGGTAAGAGCGGCAATGTTCGCGATCTGGAACATCCTATGACGCTAGCGCAGTCCTATGACAGCGGCAAGACGGTGCATGCGGAACCCGTCTGGCCAATCGTCGTTTGCCCCTCAACTGAAGGGCTTAGTCCATGCGCAATAAATTCGAGACATTGGCCCGCGGCGGTTATGCCGCGCGCGGCCTCGTCTATGTCCTCCTTGGCGGCCTCGCCTTCATGTCGGCCTTGAACGGTGGTGGCAACACGGAAGACTCGTCCGGTGCTCTGTCGCATGTCCTTCAGGTGCCCTTTGGGCGCATTCTCCTTGCCCTGATTGCCATCGGCCTTATTGGCCACATTGCCTGGCGGCTCGCCCAAGGCCTGCTCGATGCCGACAATGTCGGAACAGACGGCAAGGGACTTGTCGGCCGCGTCGGCTCGCTGATCAGCGCCGGCGCCAATGTCTTCCTGGCCCTGACCGCGGCGCGCATGGCGCTGGGGCAGGGTGGTGGTGGCGGGAGCGGTGGAGGCGGGGAATCCGAAGCCTCGGCCTGGCTGCTCCAGCAGCCCTTCGGCCCGTTCCTGCTTGGCCTCGTCGCCATCGGCGTGATCGGTGCGGGTCTTGCCCAGATTTTTAAGGGCGTCAGCCGCAAATACCGCGATCGCCTCGATCTTCCCAAGTCCCCAAAAATGCTGGATTTTGCCTGCTTCTTCGGTCTTGTCGCACGTGGTGGCTTGCTGGCGATTGTCGGCGGTTTCGTTGCCTATGCTGCGCTCACGGTATCGCCGGAGCAGGCCGGCGGGATTTCCGACGCACTCGATTATGTGCACGCCATGCCATTCGGTCGCTGGCTTTATGGCATCGCTGCTCTTGGCCTCGTCGCCTTTGGCTGCTATTCCATCATCCAGGCGGTTTACCGTCACATGAATGCGCCAAGCCTTGCTGATGTGCGGCAGGCGCTCCCCGGCTAGATGTTCCCGTACATTTCCCCGTTTCTGGGATAGATCGAGAAGATCGAGCCCTATTCACATGCTCCAGGCAGTCAATTGTCTGCTTCCGTCGGCCTTTGGGCTGGCGCAGTCAAAGTTAGGATATTTTTTGCAGGTTCAGGTCCGCGACAACAACGTCGAACAAGCCCTCCGCGTCCTCAAGAAGCGCCTCCAGCGCGAGGGCGTCTTCCGTGAGATGAAGCTCCGCAAGTATTTCGAAAAACCCTCCGAAGAACGCGTCCGCAAAAAGGGCGAAGCTGTCCGCCGCGCGCGCAAGAACGCCCGCAAGCAGGCTATCCGGGAAGGCCTGATCGCCGCGCCAAAGCGCCCGGCGCGTTGAGCCTCGAGCCTTCTGGGTATCCGCAGCCAGTGGAAGGCCGGCTGCTGCGCAAGCAGATTGCGGAGAAGAATGTGAGCACATCGGGCGTGTCGCTTTGCGATGTGCCCTACTTCTAACTCTTGGCGGAGCCGCGCGCGGTCATCCTTTTGATAGGCGAGCGTTGGGGCAGGCATTCAAGCATGGCACGAGCAGCCCCAACCTTTGCGCCATCCCCAGGATGCCGCAAAGGTCATCTCCCTCGCACTGAGGACCCTCAGTTTAGTTTACCAGTTCGCCAGCAAGCGCCTTATCGATGAGCTTGCGGGTATTCTCGATCCCGTAAAGCGCCGCAAAAGATCCGAATCGCGGGCCGCGTTCCTGGCCGATCAGTACCTGATAGAGCATCTGAAAAAATTCGCCGGAGACGCCGGGACCGCCCGTTGGGCTCTTCTTGGTATGGTCCTGATAGCGTTCGACCGTACGCGCAACATCGAGCGCAGCATTCTGGATGTCTTCGTTGCTGGCGTCGGCAGGAAGTGCGGCAAATGCTGATGACACGGCCTCGAGCGCGGCGCGTTCGACCTCGTCCGGCGCCCGATAGGACTTTTCCACGAAATCGCGGAAGTAGCGCATGGCATAGCCGACCAGCGCATCGAGATGCGGATGAGTCTTGGCCGAGATCCCCGGCGCATAGGCCGAGATGTAGCCCCACATGACTTCCGGGGTTTCCGGGTTCGACGCTGTTGCGAGGTTGAGCAGCAGCGCGAAGGTGATCGGCATGTCGAGCGTCGGCACATTACCGTAGTGGACATGGAAGGCCGGGTTTTCGAGCCGGGCTGCAGCTTCCTGCTTTTCGTAGGAAGTGACATGGGCGAAATATTCGTCAACTGCACGCGGAATGACGTCGAAATGGAGGCGCTTGGCGACACGCGGCTTCTGGAACATATAGAGCCCGAGGCTCTCCGTCGGCGCATAGGTCAGCCATTCGTCGATCGTCAGGCCATTGCCTTTCGACTTCGAAATCTTTTGACCTTCGGCATCCAAAAACAATTCGTAGACATAGTGCTCGGGCGGGGTGCCGCCGAGAATCGCGCAGATCTTGTCGTAGATGTGCTGATTGGTCTGGTGGTCCTTGCCGAACATTTCGAAGTCGACGCCGAGTGCCGCCCAGCGCATGCCGAAATCCGGCTTCCACTGCAGCTTGACGTGCCCGCCGGTGACCGGGACCGTGGTATCGCGGCCGTCTTCGTCCTCAAAGGTGACGGTGCCGTCCTTGGCGTTGACCTCCTTCATCGGCACGTAGAGGACGCGGCCGGAAATCGGTGAGATCGGCAGGAAGGGCGAGTAGGTCGCCTGACGCTCGGCGCCAAGCGTCGGCAGCATCACATCCATGATGGCCTGATAGCGCTCGGCCGCGAGGCGAAGGACCGGATCGAAACGGCCCGACCGGTAATAGTCGGTCGCGCTCGCAAACTCGTAATCGAACCCAAAGGTATCGAGGAAGCGACGCAGCATGGCGTTGTTGTGGTGGCCAAAGCTCTCGTATTCATTGGTCCACGTGTCCGGCACGGAGGTCAGCGGCTTTTGCAGATGCGGCTCCATTGCCTCCTTCGAAGGCACGGTGTCCGGAATCTTGCGCATGCCGTCGAGATCGTCCGAGAAGCAAAGAAGCCGGGTCGGAATCTGATCGCGCGTCAACAGGCGAAATGCCGTACGCACCATGGTAGTGCGCGCAACTTCGCCGAAAGTGCCGATATGGGGAAGGCCCGAGGGACCATAGCCGGTTTCGAAGAGGGCTTCGCCCTTGCCCGACTTTTCGAGCCGTTTGACGATCTTGCGTGCTTCTTCAAACGGCCAGGCGCGGGCGGTCTGCGCGGGCTCGAAAAAGGACGGATCAAGTTCAGGCAAAGCGGCTGAAGACACAGGCTGGGGGCCTTTCCAGGAATAGAAAAACAGGCAAGGCTTGCGGTGTCGCATTCCCTCGCTTTGACGTCAATGTCGCAGGTGGTTGCGAAAGCGCTGGCGGAGACCTAGTTCTTGAGCCAGTTTATTCAGTGCCGGAACGCGCCATGACGACCTCTGCCCACGACGCCCTGATCCACGTGATGCTCGTTGCCGCATCTTCGGACAGCACCATGACGGAACGCGAACTGGTTCGCATCCAGGCTCTGATCGACCGGCTGCCTGTATTCGAGGGCTTCGATAAATCGCGCTTGATGGCGGTCGCCAATGATTGTGCCGATACACTCAACGGCCCAGATGGGCTTGATCGCGTCCTCGACAATGCCTTGGCGGCCTTGCCAAAGAAGCTTGAAGACACAGCCTATGCTCTCGCGGTCGAGGTGACGGCGGTCGACCTGCACCTTGAACAGGAAGAGCTGCGTTTTCTCGAAATGCTGCGCGACAAGCTCAGCATCGATCGGCTGACGACGGCCGCAATTGAAGTCGCAGCCCGCGCCCGCCACCGTCGTCTGCCGAGCTAGTAAAATCCTACGGGGAACCAGCGTAGGTAGAGTTCGTCCAGCGTGCCATTCTGCTTGAGGCGCACGAGGGCCCAATCGATGGTGTGGCGGATGGCGTCATTGCCGGCGGGAACGGCGATGGTGAGGCCCTCCCCGAAAAGGTCGGGTCGGAAATAGGGTTCGCCCGCAAAGCTGCAGCAGTCCGGATTTTCATTGAGCCAGAACGCAGTGCGCATGGCATCGCCGAAATAGGCATCGGCCCTGCCATCGCGGAGAGCGGTCAGCGCTTCGATCTCGCTGGCGAAAGGAACTACCGCGACATCGGGCAGATAGCGCGCCATGAACTGGGCATGGGCACTGCCCTCGCGAAGGGCAACTGTTTTTCCCTTGAGAGTGTCGACGGAAAAGCTAGCGGCATCGTCGGTGCGGGTGACGAAGCGGCCGGGTAGCGCGAGATAGGCCGAGGAAAAATCGAAGCGCTCGCCGTTTTCCGGGCTCATGGCGAGGCCAGCAATCAGTGCGTCGCCCTGGCTGTCAGCCAGCGCATTGGCGGCCTGATCCCATGGCCAGGCCTGCAGCGTACAGGCGATATTGACCTCGGCGCATATACGCTTGGCGAGATCGACGTTAAAGCCGATCAACTCACCCGTGCTATCGCGGAAATTGAATGGCGGGAAATCGGCCGTGGTCAGGAAACGGATGGCCGGTACGGCGCCCTGCATGGGCAGTATTTCCCGAGCGTCCGGGTCGGCGTGATTGGGAAGCGGTTGGGCGAAGGCGGGCGCAACGAGGGCGAAGAAAACCAGCCCGAGGAATGCGCGTAAAGCCCCCCGCCTAGCCTCCCCCTCGAAGGGCGAGGGACGCTTCTGTGCGTCTAGCTTGATCGTGTCCAAACCACAAAACGGTCCCTCCCCCTTTGAGGGGGAGGTTAGGTGGGGGTGACCGAGCGTAGAGCTCATCACACTTGGTCCAGCGCGTACATCAGGTCGGCAATCAGATCATCGGGATCTTCGAGACCCACCGACAATCTCAGCAGACCTGGCGTCACGCCCGTTTCGAGCCGGACTTCTTCGGTCAACCGCGCATGTGTCGTCGTGCGCGGGTGGGTGATCAGCGACTTGGCGTCACCCAGATTGTTGGAAATCAGGATGACCGCGAGCGAATCCGAGAGGGTGAAGGCTGCGTCCTGGCCGCCCTTGAGATCGAGCGCGAGCAGCGTCGAGCCGCGCTTCATCTGGCGCTTGGCAAGATCGTATTGCGGATGGCTTTCATGGTGCGGATAGATGACGCGCGCAATTTTCGGATGCGACGCCAGCGCCTCGGCGACTTTTTCGGCGCTATTGGTCATCTGTTCGACGCGCAATGAATATGTCTCAAGGCCTTTGAGCAGCACCCAGGCATTGAAGGCGCTCAGTGTTGCGCCGGTCTGACGGAGGAAGGTATGCACGTCGCCTTCGATAAGAGACTTTGATCCGAGCACGATACCGCCCAGCACTCTGCCCTGACCGTCGATATGCTTGGTCGCCGAATAGGTGACGAGATCGGCGCCGAGTTCGAGCGGCTTCTGGTAAAGCGCGGTTGAAAAGACATTATCGACGATGAGCTTGGCACCATGGGCATGCGCGATTTTAGCGACCGCGGCGATATCGACCAGTTCCAGAGTCGGATTGGTGGGGG
>CAJYKO010000118.1 GCA_913775215.1 uncultured Devosia sp.
CGGCGGGGCCCCGGCCACATCGCCCAGTAGGCCATGCACATCCATGTCCGTCAGTAGCGCGCGACAATCCGCGTGGGCGCGCGCCGCAGCACGGCGAAGATCGCGACATCTTCGAGCGGCTCTACGCTGTTCGCCTTGACCGTTTGCGCGCCCACGCGGATTGTCGCGCGCTACTGACGGACATGGATGTGCATGGCCTACTGGGCGATGTGGCCGGGGCCCCGCCGGTTCAAGACCTCGACGATAGCGCGCTGCTGGCTGAACTCGGCATTGAGGCGGAAGCGGCCGACGATATCACCCAGCTCCGCAACGTCCGCTCCAACGCTGATCGCAAGGCTGCTGAGGAAGTCGCTAGCGCCAAGCGCTGCGAGGATTTCGCGACCTTCAAGCCGCTGTTCGATGCAGTGCAGGCCGAGTTGGGAACTGGCGTCCGCACCACACTGCCGTTCGTGCGCGATCTTGGCATGTCGAAAGCCGACATCAAGCTGGGCGATTTTTTCATCGTCGGTGGACAGATGGCCTATGTTGCAGAAGTGGGGCAACCTGAGAAAGCGCCAAACGGGGAAACCGACGCTCGCCTGCGCCTGATCTATTCCAATGGCACCGAGAGCGACCTACTGCTCCGCTCGTTACAGCGTGCGCTCTATAAAGACGATGGCGGCCGTCGCATCAGCGAGCCGAATGCAGGCCCGCTCTTCGCCGAGCCTCAGCCGACGCGGGCGGAACCCGATGAACTGGGGAACGGCACGCTTTACGTCCTGCGCAGTCGTTCCGAACATCCGACCATCGCGGCTAACCGCGACCTGATCCACAAGATCGGCATCACTGGCGGCTCCGTCGAAGGCCGCATTGCGGGCGCGGCCAACGACACGACGTATCTCCATGCCGGCGTGGACGTCGTCGCCACCTACAAGCTATACAACATCAACCCTCCGCGTCTTGAGGCCTTGATCCACCGGGTGCTGGATCTCGTGCGTTTCGACATCGAAATCCCCGATCGCTTCGGCAAGCCCGTCAGACCGAGGGAGTGGTTTCTGGTGCCGCTGCCTGTCATCGACAAAATCGTCGAGGGGATTGGCGACGGAACGCTCGTCGGCATGACATATGACCCGTCGCAAGCCGCACTCGTGGTCACGGCAGCTTAGGGGCCGTTTGTTGACCGGCAGGGTTCAGGCGGCCGCCTTGCAAAAGGTGTCGCAGGCACTAGCTGTTGACGCACGACAACTGCCGATCACATCCGGTCATCCATTCCGCAAGTACGACTGGTGGGGGCGACCGAAAGCTGACGATAAGTGCCTACCATTCCGCTAGTCGGCTTCGCCTCGCCGAGTCAATGATTCGGTGATGGCGTTCGGAATCATGATCCATCGCCGTTTCGCTGCGTTAGAAGACCAGGCGAAGCAGTAGGCAGGGCGAGATGACCGCCACCTGCGAGAAGTGTTTCTCGAGCACAGCTTTTCGACACACCTTGAGCAATCGCGGGCGTTCTTCGCGTTGACCATGAACTCGAGCGTCGGCAAATAGCGGCTAGAACAGCCAAACCACCTCCGGTGCACTTGCATGATCGTCACTTTCGCCAGCGCGTGGAGCGCATCTAGTGGCGGTATCAACGCCTTCAACATAGAGCTTACCCGGGCTCTTGCGAGGATTTCCGATCAGCGACTGTTCTGCGCTGTTACAAGCGCGTCAGAGGAAGAGATCGCGTCGGCCTTTACAGATGGCGTCTCCTTGATCGTAGTACCGGCTATAAAGGACGGCAAGCCTTCGCCTGATTGCGCGCGCGAGGTAATGGACGCTGTCGGAGACGCCGGGCCCGTTCGGCTCTGGATCGGACATGACCTTATCTCTGGCGAAGCCGCTGCCAATGCGGTGGCTGCGCACGGGGGCAAGCTCGCCCTAATTCATCACATGGATTATCTCAGCTACCAGAATATATCGGGCGATCGCAGCGACGACGCTTACAACAATCACGATCGGCAGACACAGCTGCTGCAGACTAAAGGCGCAACACTTTTTGGTGTTGGAAGCTGGCTGGCGGACAATGCCGGGCGCCTTGGCGGCCACCCTGCTAAATGTCTCGTGCCGGGCTTTCCGTCCGTTACTGGTTCGCCGGGTCGATCTTCATCAAACCGCCTTCTCGTTGTGTCGGCCGGGCGCTTCGACGAGAAAGCCGAGCCTCTCAAACGCGTCGGCGTCGCGCTTGACGCCTTTGCCATGGCCCTTCGTGACGGGAAGGACCGGGCCCTACTTCGTTCCGCCACAATGACGATGCTTGGCGTTGACGCGCAGGAGGACCAGAAGAAGCTGCATGTCCGCGCCGCAACTCTTGCTGGTCGCCCGGTCGCCGTTAATCCTGCCAGCTTTCGTGATGATCCTACCGCCGTTGCACGGTTGGCGTCGACGTCGCACCTGGTCATTGTGCCGTCACGGCATGAAGGGTTCGGACTTGTCGGCTGGGAAGCAATAGGGACTGAAACGCCGTTGATCATCGGCTCGGATACCGGCCTTGCCCATCAACTGCGCACGACACTCGATGGAACGGAAGAAGGCCTTGTCAAGATTTTGGAGCTTGACGGGACAGAGCGAGATAGCGAGCAAATATCCCAAGCGATCCAGAAAATCGCTGGAGATCTCGAAGGTGCGTTGAGACGTGCCGCTGAGTTGAAGGCGCGCCTCAAAGCTGAACTGGATTGCAGCTGGAGCGCGGCCGCCACAACTATGTTAACGGCGACCGGCTTGCTGGAGGCATCCGGCGGTACAATGGCCAGCCCAACGTATGAAAAGGCGACGACTTTCAGCGATCGGGGCAAGAACCATTATGCTCGCTGCGTGGAACTGAGTGCGAGCGCGGCACAGGGATCAAGCCGGCAGTCGGTAGAGCTGATTGCTGAGCTGCGCTTTGGCGTCGCGAAGATAAAGGTTAATGATATCAACGCCGAGATCATGCTGAAGAAGGCCACATTGGAAGTGAAGCCTCGGGTCGGCAAAATTCAGAAAGGCGACCGTCTGG
>CAJYKO010000119.1 GCA_913775215.1 uncultured Devosia sp.
ACTCCGCGATCTCGTTTCCGTCTATGCCGCCATCGGTCATGGCGGCATAGACGTGGCGCTCTATGATGGCATCGGCCCGCGGCCCGAGCGGCAGTTGGCGGCACCCGTGCTCGATCCAGTCTCAGCCTGGTATGTCGCCGATATTCTGGCCGACGTGCCCCCGCCCCTCAATGGCTCGCCTGGCCGCATCGCCTACAAGACCGGCACGTCCTATGGTTATCGCGACGCCTGGGCCATCGGCTTCGATGGCAAGACCGTCATCGGTGTCTGGGTGGGCCGCCCCGATGGTGCGCCCGTGCCGGGCCTTTCGGGGATCACCGGCGCTGCGCCGGTGCTGTTCGAGGCCTTCGATCGCCTCGGCAGCCGCCGGGCGCCGCTCTCCAAGGCGCCGCCCGGCGTTTTGATGGCGTCAAATGCCGAACTGCCAACCCCGCTCCGCCGCTTCCGGCATCCCAATGAAAACCTGGTGGCCCGCGTCGCCTCGCCCGAAATCGCCTTTCCCGGCGATGGGGTCGATGTCGATCTCGGACTGTCCTCGGGATCGCAGGCGCCGCTAACGGTCAAAGTGCGCAATGGCGTACCGCCTTTCACCTTCTTCGCCAATGGCGCGCCGTTTGGGCGGTCGCAATTTGCGAGGCAGGATAGCTGGACGCCGGATGGTCCGGGCTATGTGACGCTGTCGGTCGTCGATGCCGAGGGCAGGGGGGATAGTGTCACGGTGTTTTTGGATTGAGTTTGTAGGCTTGGCTCGTCGCTGGGTGGGCTGGCGTCGTCTCACCACCACCGGCTGTCATCCCGGCCTGTGCCGGGGTGACAGCCAGAGTGAGGTGTCGACAGCTTAACCACCGGGCCTAGCAATCGCCTCAAGCATTCGCCCAGCCACCATCGACCACGAATTGCTGCGCCGAGATCATCTTGCTGTCGTCCGCCGCGAGGAACAGCGCCATTTTCGCAATATCTTCGGGCATGACGCGCCCCGCCAAGGGTTGATTGGCTTCGATTTCAGCTTCGCCCTTGGCATCGAGCCAGTGAGTGATCTGGCGTTCGGTCATCACCCAGCCGGGCACCAGCGTATTGACACGGATGCTGCTCTTGCCGAGTTCCCGCGCCATGGAGCGGGTAAGCCCGTGGGTCGCAGCCTTGGCGGCTTCATAAATCGGAAGCTTTGCCGTCATGATCATCCAGCTGATCGAGCCCAGATTGATGATCGATCCGCGCCCAGCCTTGATCATGCCAGGCGCGACGGCCTGAATGGCGAAGAAAGCGTGCTTGAGATTGACCGCCATGCGCTCATCCCAATAGTCCGGGGTGACTTCGCTCCAGTCGTGGCGCTGGTCATGCGCAGCGTTGTTTATCAGCGCTAGCGCATCCCCATGGGCGGCGGCAAAGCCGGCAATGGCGGCTTGGTAGGCTTCGGTCTGAGTGATGTCGCAGAGGGTGAAGAGGATGCTCTGGCCAGCGGCGGTCAATTCCTCGGCCAAGGACTTCCCCGCCTCGTCGGCGATATCGACAAAGCCGACCTTCGCCCCCTGCGCCGCAAAAAGGCGCACCATCGCTTCGCCGATCCCAGAGGCGCCACCGGAAATAACGACGGGCATGCCGGCAAGGCTGGGATAGCGTGTGGGTTCAGTCATGGTGGCTCCGGAAGGCTCGATAGTTTCTGCTATCTAGCCCTCCCGGCTATCCAAGAAAACCGCAAAATCAGCTGAGCTGGTTCGCGGCGATAAAGGCGTCGAGCTTGGCCTGTTGCGCTGCGGTCAGCGGCCAGGCAGAGGGTGGCCGCGTCGGGCCGCAATCGCGGCCCAGAGCCTTGAGCGCGGCTTTGACGCCTGTGACATTCGTGCCGTTCATTTCCTCGGCGCGAATGTCCTCAAACGCCCGCATGCCGGCAACGAGTTGATTAGCCTCGCCGTAATGACCAGCTTCGAGGGCCGCGTGTATGGCGAGGGATCGTTCGGGCCAGACATTGATGAGGCCGGAGGTGAAGCCGCGCGCACCAACGGCATAAAAGCTCGGGGCCCAAACTTCGGCGAGTCCGCCGACCCAGACGATCGAGGGGTCGCAGGCCGCCTTGGCTTCGGCGAGTTTCAGCGGATTGGGCGTCGCCCATTTGACGCCCTTGACCCCCGGCACGGCGCAAAGATCGGCAATGGCCTTGGTGCCGATGGCGTCATTGCGCAGATAAAGCATCATCGGCAAGCCGCCCGAGGCGTCAGCCACCGCCTTGATATAGTCGACGACGCCGCGCGGCGACACGAAGGGATCGGGCGGTTGATGGATCATCAGCGCCGTGGCGCCCGCCTCGGCCGAGGTCCTGGCGAGCGCCATGGCATCGCGAATGCCACGACCGATGCCGGCAAGCACGGGCGCTCGGCCATCGACGAGCGCAACAACCTCGCGCACCATGGTTGAGGCTTCGTCCGTCGTCAGCGCGTAGAATTCGCCGGTATTGCCATTGACCACCGGCATATGGAGTCCAGCCGCGAGCGCGCGATCAATGATCGGCACCAGCTTTTGCGGCGCCACATCGCCCTTGTCGTCATAAGGGGTGACGAGAATGCCGGAAATGCCGGTCAGGGCTTGGTCGAGAGTAAGTGGCATTCGCTTTTCCTTGTGCTCCAGTGGCGCCCGACGCTCGATGTCATCCCGGCCTTGAGCCGGGCCCATCCTGAGATCTCGAGATGGGTCCCCGCTTTCCCTCAATAAATATCCGGCTCCCCAGCCGCGGGCCCAAACCCGCGCTCGAGAAAATCGAAGTCGCAACCCTTGTCGGCCTGGGTGACGTGCCTGGAATAAATCCAGCCCCAGCCGCGCTGGAAGCGGGGTTCGGGCGGTGTCCAGGCAGTGCGGCGGCGCGCTATTTCGTCTTCGGTCACCAGCATGTCGAGGCGACGGTTTTCGAGATCGAGCTTGACGATGTCCCCGGTCTGCAGCAGCGCCAGTGGGCCGCCGACATAGGACTCCGGGGCCACATGCAGCACGCAGGCGCCATAGGAGGTGCCGCTCATGCGCGCGTCGGAAATGCGCAGCATATCGCGGAAACCTTGCTTGATCAGGGCTTTTGGGATGGGGAGCATGCCCCATTCCGGCATGCCCGGCCCGCCG
>CAJYKO010000120.1 GCA_913775215.1 uncultured Devosia sp.
CGGCGAGGACGGTTCGCACTCGCTCGGGAATCCAGTCGACGAGATCGGGCCAGGAGCTAAACTCCACCGTGGATAGATCGAAGCGCTGGTTGAATGTGAAGGCGGGCAGGAACGCGCGAGACTGCAGATAGCGCGTCACGGCACGATGGTCTTCAGCCGTCAGGCCGCCTAGCGCCTGCTCAAAGATTTCATTGACGAGAATGGAGCCGTTGCCGGCCAATTCCTGACAGGCGAGTGCAGTCTTCTGCGCGGCAGGCAACTGCCCCTCTGCAGTAGCAGTGAAGGCATGTTTGCCCGGCGCTGAAAAGAGCGTCACGCGGCCGTCTTCGAGAGGTAAGGCGCCGTTGAAAACGGTCATGGGGAACACGCCGCCATGGGCGCTGGCCTCGACAGCGATTACGTTATTCTCGGCGTCGAGGTGGAGCCAGATGTGTTCGAGCTCATAAAGGTGCTGAATGTCCCAGTCCCACCATACGGCATATTCGATGACCTTGGCGATGCCGGCGCCAAGAGTGATCGTGTGGCTCGATGAGGGCGACGCGCCTGGCTCGGTAAAGACAGTGATGCCGACGCGGCTCGGGAGAAATGGTTCGTTGTCTGAAAAACGGATGACCGGCGCGAGGTGGCAAGCGAGTTCGAGTTCAGCGGTCGTTGCGACGCTATTGGACGATGGCAAAGGCTTCCTCGAAGCTCAAATTGTTTCGCGTTTTGTAGTCGTTTTCAGAAAACAGCAACAGGACGCTCTGTCCTGCCCGAACCGAAAGGGCCGGCGGGGCATCTTGACGCCCGCATCCGTTCCGATGAACTGCATTTCGGCCGTTAGCGCAGAGTGAGGCGCTCGTATGGGCCTTATCGAGGAGATTTCTTCATGGTTTTGCGTCTTGGCGTGATCGGCGCCGGTCTCAAGGCGGCCGATTATGCGCGCGGCTGGGCTGCCATGCCTGATGTGCAGATCGTGGCGGCGGCAGAAGTGAGCGCGACTTCGCTCGAACGCTTTGCCAGGGTGTGCGAGGCAGCGGGGGCAGCGCGGCCGCAGGCTTTTGCCGATGCCGATGCCATGTTGGCGGCGATGCAGGGCAAGATGGACGCGGTCTATGTGTCGACGCCCCATGTTTTCCATGGCGCCAATGCCTTAGCAGTGGTCGAGGCCGGTTATGACCTCCTGCTCGAGAAGCCAATGGTGACGACGCAGGACGAAGCGCTGAAGCTCGCGGAGGCGGAAAAGCGCACGGGACGAACCGTGGTCATTGCTTTCCAGGGCGGCCTGTCGCCGCTGATCCACGACACGCGCGACCGGGCGCGGCGCGGCGAGTTCGGGGAGTTGGTCAGCGTCAATGCCTCGATCTGGGAAGGCTGGAAGGACAATTATGCCGGCCAGTGGAAGCAGGACCCGGCGATCTCGGGCGGCGGGTTCATGTTCGATACCGGCGCGCATATGATGAATACGGTCTGCGTTCTGGCCGATAGCGAATTCGTCCGCCTTTCGGCCTTTGCCGACAATCGCGGACTGCGCGTCGATCTGGCGACGGCCGTCGCGGCGCGCTTGGCCAATGGTGCGCTCGTCACCTTCAATGCGGCCGGCGAAGGCCCGCCGGGATGCGCTTCGGCTATCACGTTCTTCTATTCCAAGGCCATCGTGCGGGTCGATGCCTGGGGCAAATGGCGCGAAATAGCGGATGTGTGGGAGGAGGGCGAGGTCCGCGATACGCCGATTCAGACATTCATGGCGGTGCGCGAGGGGCGACTGGACAACCCATCGACTGTCGCCAACGGACTCCGTTTCGCCAAGCTCTGGGACGCCATCAAGGCATCGGCGGCGCAGGACGGAAATGCGGTCGATGTCTAGTGTGACACGGAGCGCTGCACATTTGTGCAGCGCTTCCGCGGTAAGGTCTCTTCGAGCCGGTTTTGCCGGCCAGAGCGAGTTCTGTCCCTCGAACTTGCACACGCGTGCATAGTTTTATTGCTGCACGGGGCGCATGGGTGCATGATCGGGGCTCACCTGCTTCGGCAAGTGGGAGAAGGAGGCCCGATGTACTTCATCATCGCTCATCTCGTGGCAGCTATCGTGCTCCTGCTCTGGGCCGTGCGCATGGTGCGGACGGCGGTGGAGCGCGCCTATGCCGCGCAGTTGAAACGCACCCTTGCCCATGCCGAGCGCAGCGCCTTTTCTGCGGCGACCGTCGGCGTCGGCATGGCAATCGCGCTCCAGAGTTCGACTGCTGTAGCCGCGCTGGCATCGAGCTTTGCTTCGGGCGGGCTGCTTGCCGGCAGCACAGGTTTGGCGCTGATGCTGGGCGCCTATTTCGGCTCGGCATTGGTAGCGTCGGTCCTTTCCTTTGACCTGACCTTGCTGACGGCGCCTTTGATCATTGTCGGTGGCATACTGTTCCTGCGCGCCAATGAGCGGCAGATGAAGCAGTTGGGCCGCATGATCCTCGGCATCGCCTTTGTGCTGTTGTCGCTCGAAATGGTGTCGGAGGCGACGGCGCCGTGGCGCGACAGCGACGTCCTGCTGATGTGCATCGAATATTTGCGGGGTGACCCCTGGACAGGCTTCATCGTCGCGGCGCTCGTCACCTGGTTTTCCTATTCGTCCGTGGCGAGCGTGCTTGTCGTCATCACCTTTGGCGCCTCCGGAGTGATACCCTTCGAGGTGGCGGCAGCCCTCGTTCTTGGCACCAATCTCGGGGGCACGCTGATCGCACTAGGGATGACGCGTGGCGCCGATGTGCGGGCGCGGCGGATCGCAATTGGCGCGCTCTTGTTCCGCGGTGGTGCTGCGATCCTGGGCTTAGCCGCAATTGAAACCTTTCAGGTGCATTCGCTGGGATTGCCGGGCGACGTCGGGATGCAGGCGAGCCTTTTTCACAGCGGCTTTAACCTCGTTGTGATGATTATCGGCCTGCCTTTAGTGGGGCCAGCGTCGAGCCTTCTCGACCGGTTCGTGCAGGAAGGGACGAGCGAGGAGGGGACGGATCTGGCGCGGCTGCGGCGACCAGCGCTGACGGCATCCAGCCACGGCAATGTCGATGCCGATCTGGCCAGTGCCACGCGCGAACTGCTCCGGATGAGCGAACTTGTCGAGGTGATGCTGCAGCCGACCATGGAAATTCTGAGGGGAGGCGACAAGACCGCGATCCGCCGGGTTAAGGCGCTTGAGCCGGAGGTCGATCGCGCCAATGCCGAGATCAAGCTTTTCCTCTCCCAGCTCGATTGGGACAGCATGGACGAGGAGCAGACGAGCCGCGCCTCGGACCTCAGCACCTTCGCCATCAGCCTCGAACAGGCCGGCGACATCATTTCGCGCCAGCTATTGCGGGTTGCCGACCAGCTCAGCGATCGTCACCTGACCTTTTCGGCGCAAGGCTGGGAAGAGCTTTTGGACCTGCACACGCGCGTGCTCGGCAATCTGCAACTCGCACTCAATGTGTTGGTATCGGAAGACATCGAGTCTGCCCGCCAGCTGGTGGCGGAGAAGGACGAAGTGGGCGTTCTCGAACGCAACAGCGTCAGCCGCCATTTCGCCCGTCTGCGCTCCGGTGACCCTAACAGCTTTGAAACAAGCGAAATGCACTTGCAGACCTTGCGATCGCTGCGCCACATCAATTCGCTGCTGTGTAGCGTTGCCTATCCGATCCTGAGCGAGCAGGGCGAATTGCTGGGCTCCAAGCTGACGCGGCGGGCGGTGCCTTGATCGACCGATAAACCTACCGTCCGACGCTAAGGACGCGATGGTTTTGCATAACCGGCGGCTGTGAGTTCGTGGCGCGCCTTGTGCAGGCGAACTTCGCCTATATCTTTAGATCGCTGCTCCTCCGCTGCGTCTGCCAGAGCAACAAAGCCCAGGGTCAAGGCCGCGCCCTTTAAAGTGTGAAGGACGTGGTCCAGAGACTGCGCATCTGCCGCGGCCACCGCCGTTTCAGCCTCGTCCAGCATATGTTCGCCAGACTGCAAAAATTGTTCGACCAGATGATCGAAGGCCTCGCTGCCAATTGCATCTGTCAGGCCCTGCT
>CAJYKO010000121.1 GCA_913775215.1 uncultured Devosia sp.
GGACGAGATCCGCGCGACGACCGCCGCCGAGGCCGCCGATTTCGTCACCCATGCCGAAGCGGGTGGCGCCGTGGAGCGAGCCCATGGACCAGGCCTGTTCGGGGCTAACGCCGCAGCGGATGGCTTCGCGGACGACCCAATCGAGGCCGAAGCTCAGGAGATCGTCGGCGTCGCGATCATCGGTGCAGACGCAGAAGCGCTTGTGGCTGGCGCCCAGTTCGGTGATCGGCTTGATGGCTTCGACGATGGAATTCCAGGGCGTCGCGGGATTGCCGCCGCGAAGGAAAACCCAGATGCCGGCTTCGACAAAATCTTCGGCGATGTCACGATCGATGGCTTCATGCGTATCGGTGACACCGGATGCGGCATAGGGGGCGACGAAGTCGCGGCCATAGATGTGGCCGGAGACGGGTCGGCCGCGCTTGAGGGCTTCGGCGATAATGGCGTGACTGCGCGGATCGCCCATGGCGACGGGCACGAAGTCCATCTTTTCGCCAAGCGCGACGGCTTCAGGCCACTTGTCGAAGAGCGCGCCGATCTTTTCAGGCGTCAGGTCGCCGCCGGCGGTTTCAAGGTCCGGCGAGGTCGCGGGGACGGTCGAGGGGACCGTAAGGAAGATCGAGAGCGGGGCGAGGCGCGCGTCCTCCAGCATGGCTTCGACACCGGCGACGTCCATGACATTGCCGATCTCATGGCTGTCGCAGAAAATCGTAGTCGTGCCGTTGAGCAGCGCCGCTTCGGCATAAGCGCAGGCGGTGACCATCGAGCTTTCGATGTGAATATGCGGATCGACGAGGCCGGGGGCGATGATGCCGCCCTTGGCGTCATAGAGTTTTTTGGGCGCGCGGCCGGTCTTATGAGCGCCTGCCGGTTTGACGGCGGCGATGCGGCCGCCCGATAGCCAGATCTCCTTGTCGGCCAGGATGCGTTCGGAATAGGTCGAGAGGACGCGGGCGCCAGTGATAACGAGATCGGCTGGGGCGCGGCTGCCGGCGACGGCGGCGAGCGTCGTGATCTGGCTATGGAGCGGGCTTACGGAAAAGCGGGTGATCACCATGGGTCAGGCCTCGGAAAATGCGTGAAGGATGCGCACCCAGGAGCGGATGCCTTTGTGAAAGCTCGAGAGGTCGTATTTTTCGTTGGGGCTATGGATGCGATTGTCGAAGCGGGCAAAGCCGATGAGGAGGCTGTCCATGCCCAGGCGCTCCTTGAATTCGCCGAGGATCGGGATGGAGCCGCCGGTGCCGGCAAGCGCGGTTTCGCGCTGCCACTCGGTGGTGAGCGCTTCCTTGGCCTTGGTCAGCAGCTTGCCATCGAGCGGCATGGATTGGGCAGCAGCGGTGCCATAGGCCCTAAAAGTGACGCTGCAATCGGCGGGGATCATGGCGCGGACAAAATCGCGGAAGAGTTCGCGGATGCGGTGCGGGTCCTGTCCTGCGACGAGGCGGAAGGAGATTTTGGCGCCGGCCTTGGCGGGAATGACGGTTTTGAATCCGTCGCCGGAATAGCCGCCCCAGACGCCGTGAACTTCGGCAGTCGGGCGGGCCCAGACCTGTTCGAGGACGGAGCGACCGGCTTCGCCAGCAGGGATGGAGAGGCCGATATCGCCGAGGAACTTTTTCGCGTCGAAAGGCAGTCGCTCCCATTCGGCCTTGTTGGCGGCGGGGAGTTCCATGGCGCCATCATAAAAGCCTGGGATGGCGACGCTGCCGTCTTCATTGCGGAGGGCACCGATGATGGTGCCGAGGAGTTGGACGGCGTTGCGGGCGGCGCTGCCGAACATCCCGGAATGAAGATCGCGATCGGCGGTGGTGACTTCGAATTCTTCGGAGACGAAGCCGCGCCACATGGTGGTGATGGCAGGGGTTTCGCGGTCCCACATGTCGGTATCGCAAACGAGGATCGTGTCAGCCTTTAGGTCGTCGGCATTGGCCTCGAGAAACGGCCCAAGGGAGGGCGAACCGGCTTCTTCCTCGCCTTCGAAGAGCATGGAAACCCGGATGGGCAGGCTGCCAGTGACCGCCTTCCAGGCGCGGCAGGCTTCGATGAAGGTCAGCAGTTGCCCCTTGTCGTCCGAGGCGCCACGGCCGGTGATGAAGGTTTCGCCATCGGGCTGGGGGACGAGTGCGGGCTCGAAAGGCGGCGTGTTCCAGAGGGCCAGTGGATCGACCGGCTGGACGTCATAATGGCCATAGAAAAGCACGTGCGGACCCGCGACCTTTGGACCATGGCCGACGACCATGGGATGGCCTGCCGTGTCGCGGACTAAGGCGTCGAAATCGAGGCCGGCAAGTTCATCGCGCAGCCATTCGGCGGCCCGGCGGCAATCGCCTGCGTAGTGCGTCTCGGTCGAGACCGATGGAATACGGATCAACTGAAAGAGCCGTTCCAGGCTCTGGTCGAGTTGGTGGTCGGCTTCGGCGAGTACGGTGTCGAGCGTTGTCATGAAGAGGGGAATCAACCTTGCGCATTCAAGGCGACAGTGAGCCATTGCGACTAAAAAGGTAAGGTTGCCGAGACTTTCTCAAGAGGGGTTTTGGGCGGCAAACTTATGAAATCTTTATGCCGAGATCGATCTTCCAAATAGAATTTTGATGGGTCGAAGGCGCATGGCTAGGCCCGAAATTCGGAGATCTTCTTCCATGCACGACCTGCTTTTCATCGCTCTTGGTGGCGGCATTCTGGCGGCCTTAGCTGCCTATGCGCTGTCGCTCGACCGGTTGTGAGCCTGCCATGTTGCTTATTGCTTTTGGCGTCGCCCTCGCACTCGCCGTCTATCTTTTGGTGACGCTCCTGCGTCCCGAGCGGTTCTGACCGGATCGGAGTTTTAACATGACCATCATCGGATGGGCGCAGATCGGTCTTGTGCTGATCGCAACGCTTTTGCTCGCCAAGCCGCTTGGGCTTTATATGGCGCGGGTTTTCTCAGGCGAGCGCACATGGCTTTCGCCAGTGCTGTCGCCAGTCGAGGCCGGTTTTTATAAACTTGCCGGGGTTCGGCGCGAAGCCGAACAGGGTTGGCTCAGCTATACGGTTTCGGTGCTCGCCTTCAGCCTGGCGGGCTTTCTGGCACTCTTTGCCATTTTGCGGCTGCAGGGCGTATTACCCTTCAATCCGCAAGGTTTTGGGCCGGTAGCGCCGGACCTCGCCTTCAACACTGCCGTCAGTTTCGTGACCAATACCAATTGGCAGAACTATGGTGGCGAAAGCACGCTGAGCAATTTCAGCCAGATGGCTGGGCTGACGGTGCAGAACTTCCTGTCGGCTGCGACCGGCATTGCCGTCGCGATGGCTGTGACGCGGGCCTTCATGCGCTCGAACGCTTCGGCGCTCGGCAATTTCTGGGTCGATATGACCCGGGCGACAGTCTATGTGCTGCTGCCGCTCTCCGTTGTCGTGGCGCTGGCCTTCGTTGCCATGGGCCTTCCGCAGAACCTCGATGCCAATTTCGTCGCGAAGACGCTGGAAGGCGCACAGCAGACGATCGCTACGGGCCCTGTCGCAAGCCAGGAAGCCATCAAACAGCTCGGAACCAATGGTGGTGGCTTTTTCAACGTCAATGCCGCGCATCCGTTCGAAAACCCGAACGCCTTCTCGAACTATCTCAATATCATCGCCATGCTCTCGATCTCGCTGGCGCTGGTTTATTCGTTTGGCCAGATGGTGGGCAATCGCCGCCAGGGCTGGGCGCTGATTTCCGTCACGATCATCATGCTCGTTGTCGGCACCGGGGTCGTCTACTGGGCCGAGACTGCGGGCAATCCGCTGCTGCACGCGGCAGGTGTCGATGTTGCCACGGGCAATTTCGAGGGCAAGGAAGTCCGGTTCGGCCAGGCTATGAGCGCGCTTTATGCCGCTGTCACCACGGGTCTTTCGGACGGTGGCGTCAATGCCATGCATTCCTCGCTCACACCGCTTGGTGGGCTCATACCGATGTTCCTGATCCAGCTTGGCGAAGTGCTGCCGGGCGGGGTCGGGTCGGGGCTCTATGGCATGCTCGTCTTTGCCATCCTCGCCGTCTTCGTTGCGGGGCTCATGGTTGGCCGGACGCCCGAACTTCTCGGCAAGAAGATCGAGGCGCGCGAGATGAAGCTGGCCATGCTGGCCATTCTCATCCTTCCCTTCGTGATCCTGGGCTTCACCGCAGTTTCGGCAGTCGCCGAATTCGGGGTCAGCTCGATCCTGACGCCGGGACCGCATGGTCTCAGTGAAATCCTTTATGCCTTCACTTCGGCTGCCGGCAATAACGGCTCTGCCTTCGGCGGGCTGACGGGCAATACGCCTTGGTACAACACGACTCTTGGCATCGCCATGATGCTCGGCCGCTTCGCCTATATCGTGCCGGTTTTGGCCATTGCCGGCTCGCTGGCCGCTAAGCCGCGCGTTCCTGCCTCTTCGGGCACATTCCCGACCGACCGGCCGCTCTTTGTCGGCCTTATCATCGGCATCATCCTCATCATGGGCGGGCTGCAGTTCTTCCCCGCTCTCGCTCTTGGCCCAATCGCCGAGCACGTCTCAATGCTCGCCGGCCAGAGCTTTTAGGACCAACGCAAATGTCCACGACGACCAAATCCATCTCCGTCTTCAGTCCAGCCATCCTGGTGCCGGCGCTGCGCGACGCCTTCGTCAAGCTCGACCCACGCCAACTCGTGCGCAATCCAGTGATCTTCGTCACCGAGATCGTCGCCGTGGTGGTGACGGCGATCTTTTTCGAAGATCTTATCAGCGGCGGGAGCACCGCTGGATTTTCCGGCCAGATCGCGCTCTGGCTCTGGTTCACCGTGCTTTTCGCCACCTTTGCCGAAGCTGTCGCCGAGGGGCGCGGCAAGGCACAGGCAGAAAGCTTGCGGCGCGCCAAGACCGATCTTTTTGCCAAGAAGCTGTTGTTTCCAGATAAGCCTAATGATCGGGCGAGCGAGGTGATCCCGGCGACGGCGCTCAAGATCGGCGATGTTGTTATCGTTGAAGTGAACGATCTCATCCCTGGCGACGGCGAAGTCATCGAAGGCGTGGCCTCTGTCAATGAGAGCGCAATTACCGGGGAATCTGCGCCTGTCATTCGCGAAGCTGGTGGCGATCGTTCGGTCGTCACCGGCGGTACGCAGGTGATTTCCGATTGGCTCAAAATCCGGATCACGACGCGGCCGGGCGAGAGCTTCGTCGATCGCATGATCGGGCTCATCGAAGGCGCGAAGCGGCAGAAGACGCCCAACGAGATCGCGCTTTCGATCCTGCTCTCGGGCCTGACGCTGATCTTTCTGATTGCGGTCGTGACGCTCTATGGCCTTGCCGCCTATTCGGGAACCGACCTGTCAGCGGTGGTGCTCGCGGCGCTGCTGGTGACGCTGATCCCGACCACGATCGGCGGTCTGCTCTCGGCCATCGGCATTGCTGGCATGGATCGGCTGATCCGCTTCAATGTGATTGCGACTTCAGGCCGTGCCGTGGAAGCCGCTGGCGACGTCGATACGCTTCTGCTCGACAAGACTGGGACGATTACCTTCGGCAATCGTATGGCTTCGGAATTCATTCCGGTCGGCGGCGTGAGCGACAAGGCACTGGCGGAAGCCGTTCTGCTGTCGAGCCTTGCCGACGAAACAGCCGAGGGCCGCTCGATCGTGGCTTTGGCTCGCGACGAATATCAGGTGAGCGAGCCACCGCACGCGGCGGCGGCAACGACGTTCATTCCGTTCTCGGCACAGACGCGTTTGTCGGGTGTCGATGTCGAAGGCCGCCGTATCCGCAAAGGTGCAGTGGACGCAGTGCTGCGTTTTGTCGGTCTCGATCGCGACCAGGCCGGCGCAGAATTCACCAAGGCCGTCGAATCCATAGCGCGGTCTGGCGGCACGCCGCTCGCCGTGGCTGAAGCCGATCGGCTGCTCGGCGTCGTGCATCTAAAGGATGTGGTAAAGCCCGGCATCAAGGAGCGCTTCGCCGCGCTGCGCGCCATGGGCATCAGGACGGTGATGGTGACGGGCGATAATCCCATCACGGCCGCCGCCATCGCCTCGGAAGCGGGGGTCGACGACTTCCTGGCCGAAGCTACCCCCGAGCAGAAGCTCGACTATATCCGGAAGGAGCAGACCGGTGGCCGGCTGATCGCCATGTGCGGCGACGGCACCAATGA
>CAJYKO010000122.1 GCA_913775215.1 uncultured Devosia sp.
GGATGAGCCGCGCGCTCATCCCGGACTCCTCTCGCACAATGGCGACTCTCTTTCCTGTCCACGCCTGCTGAGCCGCGCCATGCCCCGCGCCCTCGCTTTGATGCGTGCGATCATCGGTCCGGGCGAAACTGAAGAAAGGGCGGGGCGCCTTCTCGACGAGGCAACGCTGACTGAAGTCGATCCTTTGCTGCATGCCGCCTTTTCCTTGCGGCTCGATGTAGCTCTGCCCTGGAGCGTGCTGCAACCCATATCGGCGTCGCCTATTTTGACACCATCCCCCAGGGCAGCGATCTTTCGGTGCCCCTGCGCATTGAGCGATTGGCTGAAATTCATATGGTCCGGGTAAGCACCCTGGATCGAGACGTTGCCTATACAGCCCCCGATTTTCGGGGTCTCATGGCACTCAAAGCCCTGATCGAGGCAGATCCAGCGCTGACGAGCCGGATCTGCATTGTGCCATCGGTCGCCATGCGCCGATATCTCGCCGATGTCGCTGCTGCCGACCTGATGGATGGCGCCCGCCAGACATTGGCGCGTCAATGGCCGCGCGCTGCCGCCAGTCTCGACCTGACCTTCAATGTACGCATTGCCTTTACAACCATGGTGGTGCTGCTGGTCGGCATCATCGTTGCGACGCCCTACATGGCGCCGGCCTGGATCATGCCCTTCTGGGCTTTGGTCATTCTCCTGCCGGCGCTCATTCGCCTTGCTTCAATCTTCGCCCCAGCCGCCCCGATCCATACCGAAGCCTTATTCGAAACGGACGAGTTGCCCATCTATTCCATCCTCGTGCCGCTGCGCGATGAGGCCGATATGGTGGATCAACTTTGCGCGGAGTTTTTGAAACTCGATTATCCCGCGCATCTTCTCGACATCATTTTCGTCGTCGAACAGCGTTCGCCCGAGACAGTGGCAGCTGTGCAGCGCCACATCGCCGAGGGTCGCTTCGGGCTGGTCGAGGTTCCGCATGCCTTGCCACTCACCAAGCCAAAGGCGCTCGATTTCGCCTTACCGTTCTGCAAGGGCGAATTCGTCGTGGTTTTCGATGCGGAAGATCGCCCCGTTCCGCGGCAATTACGCCAGATTGTCAGCCAGTTTCGGCGAGCGCCGCACCTGCATTGCATTCAGGCCCGTCTGGTCGTCGCCAATGGTCCAAGCGGCTGGTTGCCTGCTCTCTTTGCAGGAGAATATGGCGCGCTTTTTTCTGTCTTCCTGCCAGCATTGGGCCGCTGGGGCATGGTCATGCCCTTAGGTGGAACATCGAACCATTTCCGTCTTCAGAGCCTGAGATCGGTGGGCGGATGGGACGCTTACAATGTTACCGAGGATGCCGATCTCGGTGTTCGGCTGGCCCGGCGACGTCTCGCTTGCGGCACCAGCAGCGCTATCACTTACGAAGACGCTCCAGAAGATCTCAATGTCTGGATGGGGCAGCGCCGACGCTGGATGAAAGGCTGGATGCAGACATTTCTTGTCCATAACCGCCAGCCCCGGCAATTGCTGAGAGATCTTGGATTTGCACGCTTTGTCGTCTTCGAGGTCATGGTCCTGGGCATGATCCTTTCGCCGCTGCTGCACACCGCCTTTACGCTGAGCTCAATTGTGACTTTGGCGCTTGGGTGGTTTGATCCATTCCGGCTGGACCTATGGTCTTTCTGTTGCCTGCTCGTCTTTGCGCTGGGGTATGGCATCGCCTTTTCGAGCCAAATCCTCGGGCTGCGCAGGACCGGCCAGAAGGACATCCTCGTGTGGCAGATCATGCTGCCCTTTTACTGGATCGCCATCTCCTGGGCGACAGTGCGGGCGCTGGTCGACCTCACGCTAAAACCTTTCCACTGGATCAAAACCGCGCATCGCCCCGTTTCTGACGCGAGGCCAGGGCAGGTTCCGGCCGAGTGAGCCTTGCCGGTTGCCATGGCGTCTGGCAGGTTCTGGAGGCAAGGGAGGGCAATTGATGCGACGCATGCTGGCCGGGGTCGGTGGGGTAGGGCTGGCGGTCATGCTCAGCCAGTTTCCCGAATATGCCCAGCAATATACTCAGCGTCTTGGCGGCGCGGTGGATGAATTGCGCATCATGACGGAAGACTTCGATCGTGCCGCAGGCGAGGCCGGGCTGGATCGGGTAGGCGCCCTCAGCCGCTATCAGGCCTCGAGCGATACATTCCTTGCCGATCGCGGGCGCAGCATGGAACGCACCTTCGGCCGCTATGCCGAATTGAACGCGACGCTGCAACGCATCGCCGGCGCCGATCCTCTGGAGCGGCTGCGCAATCTGCCCGCCTATCTGGATACCGATATCGGGCGCCGGACGCTTGAAAACTATAAGCCCGCGATGCCGGTTACGGCCGAGGGGCTGCTCTATGCCGGCACTGGGTTTGTACTCGGCTATATCATTCTTTCGGCGTTGATCCGTTTCTGCAGCCTGCCGTTCCGCCGCCGGCGCGTCGTCTATCGTTCATAGGATATAAACATTCCTTTATATGTGCGGTTGAACGCGAGGGGCTGCTTGCGTATAGGAGAGGCAACGCAAAAAAACCTCCGGAGACCGAGCATGACGCTCCAATCGACCGACTACGCGGTCAAGGACATTTCGCTGGCCGATTTCGGCCGCAAGGAACTCAACATCGCCGAGATCGAAATGCCCGGTCTGATGGCGATCCGCGAGGAATATGCTGCGGCCCAGCCGCTCAAGGGCGCGCGCATTGCCGGCTCTCTGCACATGACGATCCAGACAGGCGTCTTGATCGAGACCCTCGTGGCGCTCGGCGCCGAAGTGCGCTGGGTCTCGTGCAATATCTTCTCGACTCAGGATCACGCTGCTGCCGCCATCGCTGCCGCCGGTATCCCGGTCTTTGCCCACAAGGGTGAAACGCTTGAAGAATATTGGGATTTCACCGATCGCATGATGGATTGGCCGGGTTCGACCCCGAACATGATCCTCGATGATGGCGGCGACGCCACCATGTATATCCTGACCGGCGCCAAGGCCGAAAAGGACATCTCGGTCCTCGACAAGCCTGGCAGCGAAGAAGAGGAAGTGTTCTTCGCCACCATCAAGCGCCGCCTTGCCAAGTCGCCGGGCTTCTTCACCAAGATCCGCGACGCGATCCGTGGCGTGTCCGAAGAAACCACCACGGGTGTGATGCGTCTCTATCAGCTTCACGCCAAGGGCGAGCTGCCATTCCCGGCCATCAACGTCAATGACTCGGTCACCAAGTCCAAGTTCGACAACAAGTACGGCACGCGCGAATCCCTCGTCGACGCTATCCGTCGCGGCACCGACGTGATGCTGGCCGGCAAGGTTGCCATCGTTTGCGGCTACGGCGATGTGGGCAAGGGTTCGGCTGAATCGCTGCGCGGCGCCGGCGCCCGCGTGCTCGTCACCGAAGTCGACCCGATCTGCGCGCTGCAGGCCGCCATGGAAGGTTTTGAGGTCGTCACTCTCGAAGACGCTGCGCACCGCGCCGACATTGTCGTCACCGCCACGGGCAACCGTGACGTGCTGATGGTCGACGACATGCGCAACCTCAAGGACATGGCCATCGTCTGCAATATCGGACACTTCGACAACGAGATCGACGTTCTGGGCCTGCGCAATTTCAAGTGGACCAACGTCAAGCCGCAGGTCGACCTGATCGAGCAGCCCAATGGCAAGCGCCTGATCCTGCTTTCCGAAGGGCGCCTCGTGAACCTCGGCAACGCCACCGGCCACCCGAGCTTTGTCATGTCTGCGTCCTTCGCGAACCAGACGCTGGCCCAGATCGAACTCTGGACCCAGGGCGACAAGCTCGAAAAGAAGGTCCACGTGCTGCCCAAGCACCTCGACGAAAAGGTCGCCGAACTTCATCTGGCCAAGCTCGGCGCCAAGCTGACCAAGCTGACCAAGACACAAGCTGAATATATTGGTGTCAAGGAGAGTGGGCCCTTCAAATCAAACGAGTATCGCTATTAGGTTTTGTGACTGCAAAACGAGAGATGGGCCCGCTTCGGCGGGCCTTTTTTTGTCCGGTTCATCCCATCGTGGCAAAAGGCCTTAGAAGGGATAGATTGGAAACCCACACAGCAAAAACTCTAGAAAAGGCGACCGAGCCACGTCTAATTTCTTACGGCAAGAAAATTTGCTTTCTGAAGAGCATTGGGGAGATTTTAACTAAAGTATGGAAATTTTTTTCCACGCCGTCTGTGGGGGCGTCGTTGGGGTCCTTCGGTCAAAGGCTTGGCAGTTGCCACGAAATGTCATGGTCGAGGCGTGGAAGCTGGGACGCGCTCTTAGGCGTTCCGAACAGTGGTGTTTTGATGCTTAAGATTACGGGACGAATTTATCTGCTTGTGGCCGCGGCCATGATACCGATTGCCTCGATGGCGGCTTTGGCCGTGGTCGAGGTCAATAATACACGCCTTGATATGCGGCAGCACGAGCTTAAGGCTCTGGTTGATGTCGCGACCTCGGTTGCCCAAGCCCAGTACGATGCCGCTCAGGCGGGCACCATCAGCCAAGCTGATGCCCAGAAGGCAGCGCTGGCTACCATTTCAAGCATGAGGTACAGCGGCAAGGAGTATATGTTTGTTTCTTCTCCGAGCGGCGTGATGCTCATGCATCCCATTCGCCCTGAAATGAACGGCACCGATCAGAGCAAGGCTCAGGATCCCAACGGCAAGTTCTTGTTCATGGAAATGGCCGAAGTCGCCACAAAGCAGGGCTCGGGCTTTGTCGACTACCAGTGGCCGCGGGCAGCGGAAACCGAGCCGGTTGATCATTGGCACGGGTGTCTACATGGATGACCTGCGTGCCGCAAATTCCAACACCCTAATGCGCGAACTGGCCATTGCTCTAGGCATCGGTCTGGTTCTGGTTGTGGTTGGCTGGCTTATTGCGCACACGATCACGATTCCGGTGGCGCGTCTGACCAAGACCATGACTCAAATTGCCGGAGGACAGCTCGATACGGAAGTGACCGATATCAAGCGGACTGACGAAATCGGTACCATGGCCCGCTCGGTGGAAGTGTTCCGCGAAAATGGTCTCAAGGTGTCGCAGATGACTGAGGCTGAGGCGGCTCGCATCATTCGCGATCAGGAAGCCCGCCAGGACATGATGCTGGAATTACAGCATGCTTTCGGCACTGTCGTGGAGTCCGCTATCGACGGCGATTTCTCCAAGCGCGTGCCGGCAAACTTTCCAGATTCCGAACTCAATGGCCTTGCATCCTCGGTCAATGATCTTGTCGACAGTGTCGATCGCGGCCTGACCGAAACGGGCACCGTGCTCAGCGCCATGGCCAAGGCCGACCTTACCCAGCGCATGCATGGCGAACATCGCGGCGCCTTTGCCAAGCTCAAGGCAGATGTCAATTTCGTCGCCGACAAGCTGAGCGACGTGATCAATCAGCTTCGCGGCACCTCGGGTTCGCTGAAATCGGCAACAAGCGAAATCTTGGCCGGTGCCAACGATCTTTCGGAACGCACGACGCGACAGGCAGCCACGATCGAGGAAACCTCTGCTTCGATGGAGCAGCTGGCTCTGACCGTGACCGAGAATGCCAAAAAGGCTTCGGATGCCAGCCAAAAGGCAAGCACCGTGTCGCGCTCGGCTGAAGAGGGCGGGGCGGTTATGGACGAAGCCAATGCCGCCATGGAGCGCATTACCCAGTCCTCGTCGAAAATCTCCAACATCATTGGCATGATCGACGACATCGCCTTCCAGACCAATCTGCTGGCGCTCAATGCGTCGGTGGAAGCGGCGCGGGCCGGTGAAGCGGGCAAGGGCTTTGCCGTGGTTGCCGTCGAAGTCCGCCGTCTGGCTCAGTCTGCCGCCCAGGCCTCGTCCGAGGTCAAGGCGCTGATCGAGCAGAGCGCACACGAAGTCGACTCTGGTTCAAAACTCGTGGCCGATGCCTCTGGCAAGCTCAATGCGATGATGGAAGGGCTGCGCGCCAACACTGCGCTTCTCGATGATATCGCCCGCGCGAGCCGCGAACAGGCGTCCTCGATCGATGAGGTCAACACCGCCGTCCGCCAGATGGACGAGATGACCCAGCACAATGCGGCGCTCGTCGAAGAGGTGAATGCTGCGATCGAGCAGACGGAAAATCAGGCGAGCGAGCTCGACCGCATTGTCGATGTCTTCGCCATCGATGCAGTCCCGCAGCGCTCGAGCATTGGCCAGTCGCGATCGGCCTCGGCGCCCGCGTCAGTTGCCGCCAAGCCCCAGCCGCGCGTAACGGCCACCGCGTCTGCCTATCTCAGCAATGGCAATGCCGCGCTCAAGGACGATTGGTCCGAGTTCTGAGCTGAAAGGAGCGGGCCGGATCGAAACCGGCTCGTTCCTTTTTTGCGATGGGCGAATGGTTAACAAAACGTTTCTAGTTCGTTCCCCGTCAAGCGCTTCCTTCGCGCTTTGCCCGCAAAGCACAGCCATGAAGACTCTTTTTCCCGATTCGGACCCTCGTTATGTTGAGGCGATTCGGTTTGCGGGGGACACGTAGCCGGGTCGGGGGCACCTGGAATCCCGCAAGGGACACTTTCCGCGTTTAGGCGCCTGTTTTTGTGCACGCGTACCGACCCTAAAGGTCGGACTTGCAACAACAAAAAGAAGCGAGGGCAGTCTATGGCGCCGGATCGATTCCGGAAGCATTGGGGATTCGCAGGTTTTGCGGCCGCCCCCTTAACTCTGATGATGGCAGTCCCGGCCTTCGCACAGAGTGCTTCAGTGGCAAATATGGGCGGCATAGTACCCGTCGCAGTGGCCATTGGTGCAGGTGGCTTCGCCCTTGTCGCCGTGACCCTGTTGCGTACCCTGTTGCGCGACGGCAAACTTGCCCAGCGCAAGGCACGCGCCCAGATCGCCGATCTCCGCGCCCTTGTGGATGACTATGAAAATCTCATCGGGGGCAGTCGCGAGCTGACCGTCGTCTGGCCTGAACAGGCCGGCGTCGCGCCGCGTCTCCTCGGCCAGGCCGCTGCGGTCCTGCCGCCGGGGCGTCGGGCCGAAAGCGTCCTCAATTTCGATACCTGGCTCAGCGGCAGCGAAGCCGAGCGGCTGTCGGCGCTGGTCGAGCGCCTCCGCGTCGACGGCCATACCTTTTCCGCCAGCATCAAGGCGCTCGATGGCCGCACTGTTCGAGCCACCGGCTGGCTAGCCGGCGGTGGGGCTGCACTCCGCCTCCGTCCCGCCTTTTCGCAGAACCAGACCGACGCTGCCGAGCGTCTCGCCGCCGAAGGCGCGGATCGGGCCAGCGTGCTGTCGGTACTAAAGCTTCTCGGTACGCCGGCATTCCTGCGCGACATTTCGGGGCGCCTCGTTTTTGCCAATGCTGCCTATCTCGATCTTTGTGCAACGCTGGGTAAGACCGGCACCGCCGATGCGCCGGCCGAAGTGCTCGACGCCAAGGATCTCGACGCACACCTTGTGGCCTGCCGCACGAGCCTTGATCCGCAGCGCAAGCCGGTTTCGCTCGGCAAGGCCGGCGATTTCGAACTCGTCGACATTCCGGTCGCCGAGGGCCGTGCCGGTTATCTCCGCAAACTCTCGGGCAGCGATCTTGCGCCGGTGGAAAAGGCCGGCGAGCCGAGCCTCGCCCATATCGCAGGCATAATCGATGCGCTCGCAACGCCCATCGCCATCTTCAATGCGCGGCGTGAACTGGTCCAGTTCAACCCCGCCTATGCCGCGCTCTGGAATCTCGATCCGAAATTCCTCGCGCTTGGCCTCGACGAGCGCGCCATTCTCGACAAGCTGCGCACCGAGGGCATGCTGCCCAACCAGGTCGACTATCATACCTGGCGCTCCAAACATCTCGAATCTTATAGTCGCAAGGACCCGTTCGAAGCCGAGCCCTGGCACCTGCCCGATGGCCGCACCATCAAGGTGATTTCCGCGCCTGCCGGCGCGCAGGGCGGCGTCATCTATGTCTTTGAAGACCTGACCGAACGCCTCAAGCTCGAATCCGCCAACAAGGCGATGAGCAATGTGCAGCGCGAAACCATCAACGCGCTCTCAGAAGCGGTGGCCGTGTTCGGCACCAATGGACGCCTGGCGCTGTCCAATCCGCGTCTTTCGGCGCTCTTCAAGCTGCCGATGAACATCCTCGACGCCAATCCGCATATCGACCAAGTGGCCGACGCGTCCGGCAAGGTGCTGCAGGATGGGGCCAAGATCTGGCACGACCTGAAACGCAATATCATCGACCTCAACCCCACTCGCACCGACAAGGCCGGCCGGATCGAGCGCGCCGATGGGCGCCTCCTCGATTATGCCATTACCCGCCTACCGGACGGACAGACGATGATGACTTTCCTCGATGTCACCGAGAGTGCGAGCTATTCCAAGGTGCTCAAGGAGCGCAACGATGCGCTGGTCACCGCAGATCGGCTGAAGGACGCCTTCGTTGAGAACGTTTCTTACGAGTTGCGCAGCCCGCTGACCAATATCATCGGTTTTGCCGATCTTCTCTCCGGCACCGAAGGCGACACACTCAACGAGCGGCAAAAGGCCTATATCGAATATATCCGCGCCTCCTCCGTGACGCTCGGCGTTCTCATTGACAATATTCTCGATCTGGCTTCGGTCGATGCCGGCATTGCCGAGCTCAATCCCGAACCGCTCAATGTCGCGACGCTGATCGATAAGGCCAAGGCCGGTCTGTCGGCGACCTTCCCGGAAGTTTCGGGCGATGCCACGCGCCTTGTCGTCGACATCGAGCCAGACCTGCCCGAATTCATCGCCGACGGCACGCGCATCGTGCAGGTGCTCTATAACCTCCTTTCCAACGCCGCACGTTTCTCTCCACCCGGTGGGGAAGTCCTGCTCTCGGTGGCTCATCGCGCTGATCGCATGCTGTTCATCATCGAAGACGAAGGCCCGGGTCTGACCGACGAATTGCGCTCCGCCATCCTGACACGCCTCGATACCCCGAGTGCCGGTGGGCGTATGCGCGGCGCGGGGCTTGGCCTTTCCATCGTCCGCACATTCGTCAATCTGCATGGCGGCACGATTTCGGCCGAGCAGCGCGAACCCCGCGGCAGCCGCATCATCATCAACCTGCCGCGCAATGGCGCGCTTGCCGGCGTCGCCGAATAAATGCAGCGTTTCCTGGCCGACGACGCCGCGACCTCAGCCTTCGGCCAAGAACTTGCTGCCATGCTGCGGCCCGGCGATATCGTTAGCCTCAAGGGTGAACTGGGCTCGGGCAAATCGGCCTTAGCGCGCGCCACGATCAGGGCGCTGGCTGGCGATCCGGAGCTTGAAATCCCATCGCCCACCTTTGCTCTCGTCCAGCCCTATGAGACGCCGTCAGGCCCCGTGCTCCATTCCGATCTCTATCGATTGGGCGATGCTGCAGAAGCCGATGAACTGGGTTTGCTCGATACCGAAGACGGCATGGTTTTCGTCGAATGGGCGGAACGCGCGCGCCATGTCGACGACGCGGCAACGGTCATCATCACCCTCGCCATTCCACCTGGGGGCGAAGGGCGCGACCTGACGCTCCAGCGCCGCTAGGCCTCCGATTTCCTTAGCGCTGACGGCAGGTTAGCGCTGCAATTTGTTTGCCAGCCGTTTACCAAGCCTCGATTTGGCCAAGTTTGGTAACGGTCTGGTCAAGATGTCACACGCTAATCTGGGTTAAGGCCGAGATCCGGCCCATAACTTTCAGGGCGTCATGGTCGGAACGGTTTTTCGGCAAAAGCAGTGGAATTGGCGGCGGAACGGCACTCTGCCGATGCTGGTGGCCATCCTTGTCGTCATCATTGCCGGGCTTGTCCTAGACCGTCAGGCGACGACCATCAGTCAGGAGCGCCTGCGCTCCGAAGTGCTGAACCAGGTCTCAGTCATCCGCGCCAAGCTCGAAGGCCAGATTTCGAGCAATATTCAACTCATGCGCGGGCTTGTCTCGGTAATTGCGACCGAACCGGATATGGATCAGGCGCGGTTCGATGAGCTGGTCAAAAATCTTTTTGTCGGTAACGGCCAGTTGCGCTCCGTGGCGGCGGCACCCGATCTCGTCATTCGCATGACCTATCCCCGGCTCGCCAACCAGCGGGCGATCGGGCTCGATTATCGCAACGTGCCGGATCAATGGGCTGCTATAGAGCGCGTACTCGAAACCGGCGAACTGGTCCTTGCCGGACCGGTAAATCTGGTTCAGGGCGGGCGAGGCTTCCTTGGCCGCTTTCCGGTGTTTATCGGGGAGGGCGAAGGGCGCCAGTTCTGGGGTGTCATTTCCGCTGTGGTCGACGTCGACCGTCTCTATAGCGATAGTGGTGTCTACTCAGCGGGCCGAAATCTCCAGCTCGCCATTATAGACCAGGATGGCAAGGGCAATGTTGGTCTACCATTCTATGGCACCGACCTTTCCGCGGCCAATCCTGTCGTGGTCAACGCCACGCTGCCATCCGGTAGCTGGCAGATTCAAGCCGTACCGCGTGGCGGCTGGGAGCAATTGACGCTGGCCCAACTCCTGATGCGCGGCGGTATCATTCTCGCCGGCATCCTGATCCTCTTTCCGTTCTGGATCACCGGGCGGCTGATGGCCCAGCGCCAAAACCATATCGGCCAGCTCAAGGTGCGCGAACAGGCGCTGACCCAATTGACCCAGCGGCTCAATCTGGCGCTCGAAACCTCCAAGGTCGGGCTCTGGGAGCTCGATATGGCAACGGGCGACGAAATCTGGGATGCCCGCACCAACGAAATCTATGGCATGCCGCCGGACAATACCGGCCGCACCCACGACCATTGGCAAAAGGTCGTCCATCCCGAAGACCAGGCGCGGGCGGAACGGGAATTCCAGGATTCGATCGCCAATGGGCGCTATGAATCGGTCTATCGCGTGCTTCTGGCTGACGGAACGTTGCGCCACATCCGCTCCATCGCCATCATGATCGAGGATGAAGATGGCAGCGAGAGGGTTATGGGCGTCAATTGGGACGTGACCGCCGAAGTGCTTCGCAACGAAGACCTGCGAAGCGCCAATGCGCTGACCGAAGCACGCAATGCCGAGCTCGAAGCGGTCCGCGTACGCATCGAATATAATGCTCTGCACGACAGCCTAACGGGCCTACCCAATCGGCGCTTTCTCGACGAAACCCTGCGCCGCCATGCCGAGCATGGCTATCGTGACAGCGGCACCATTGCGCTGCTGCATATCGATCTCGATCGCTTCAAGCAGATCAATGACACGCTGGGCCACGCGGCGGGCGACGCCATGCTCATCCACGCCAGTGCCGTCCTGCGCGACTCCTGCCGCGAGGACGATTTCGTCGCGCGTATTGGTGGTGACGAGTTCGTGCTCCTTTCGAGCAACCGGCATGGCGAGGAAAGCCTTGCCCGTCTTGCCGCCCGCATCGTCGAGGCCATGCGCAAGCCGCTTTATCATGAGGGCCACGAATGCCGCTGCGGCGTCAGCGTCGGTATCGCCACGGCCATGGTGCCAGACATCAATATCGAACAATTACTGATCAATGCCGATATCGCGCTTTATCGCGCCAAGGGTAGGGGCCGTAATCGCTTCGAGTTTTTCTCTGCTGAATTGCAGGCCGAGGTCGTCAAGACCAAGCGGGTCGCCGACGAGATTCTGACCAGTCTCGAAAACCAGGATTTCATTCCGTTCTACCAGCCGCAATTTTGCGCCAGGACGCTCGATGTCGTCGGCGTCGAGGCGCTGGCGCGTTGGCATCATCCGACCAAGGGACTGTGTGCGCCGGACAGTTTCATGGCAGTTGCCGAGGAGCTGAGCGTTGTTTCTTCCATCGACCACGCCATTCTGCGCCAATCGCTGGATGATCTTGCCCGCTGGGACAAGCTTGGCCTCGCCGTACCGCGCGTCTCGGTCAATGTCTCGCAGCGGCGGCTCCATGACGAGGGCCTGGTCGCGACCCTGCGGGGCCTGGAGATTCCACCAGAGCGCATGGCTTTCGAACTGGTGGAATCGATCTATCTCGACGAAAGCGATGGGATCGTCGCCTGGAACATCGACCAGATCAAATCGCTCGGTATCGATGTCGAGATCGACGATTTCGATATCCATGGATTTGCCAATATCGAC
>CAJYKO010000123.1 GCA_913775215.1 uncultured Devosia sp.
GCTGCCGACGTTAGGCTGATCCCATCCGTGGCCCTCCTCGGGCACTGATCCGAGGACAAGCCGCCCGCGGTTTTCTCTTTCCTTCGCTTTTGCAGAGCTGACTGATCCCGAGGGGTCATTGTCTCCAGAGGTCCGTTCTGCGCCTTTCAAAATTCCTTTTGAGGAGCCGGTTGCCGGAGAACGGGACCGGACTGCCAGAATGAGTCGCAAGAAACTCGATTTTCGTGCCGACGCCTTCAGACAGGTGCTCGGATTTACCTTCCGCCATTGGGCGCATCAGCCCAGGCGCATTGCGCTGATCGCCGGGCTCGTGATGATCTCGACGCTGGCCGAAGTGCTGGTGCCGATGTTTTCGGGCCGCATCGTCGACGCTATTTCGAGTGGCGGCGATACCGCGCTAAACGGCGCCCTCACAGCTTTTGCTACGGTGGCGGCGCTTGGCCTGACCAGCGTCGTGCTGCGCTTTTTCGTCTTCAACGCCATCATCAAGCTGACGCTGAAAATGATGGCCGAAATCGTCAATGACGGTTTTTATAAGGTGCAGCGCTTTTCGACCGATTGGCATGCCAATAGCTTTGCCGGTTCCACGGTTCGCAAGGTGACGCGCGGCATGTGGGCGCTCGATTCCCTCAACGATATCCTCCTCATCGCGCTGTTGCCGAGTGTGGTGATGCTGGTCGGTGCCTCGGTTCTCCTCGGCTCCTATTGGCCGGTTATGGGGCTGGTCGTTGCCCTGGGGTCGATCATCTATATCGCCTTCACGGTCCTGATGTCGGTGGGCTATGTCGCCCCGGCAGCCAGCCTTGCCAATGCCTGGGACACTCGCCTCGGTGGTGCCTTGGCGGATGCCGTGAGCTGCAACTCGGTGGTCAAAGCCTTTGGGGCGGAACAGCGCGAGGAGGACCGGCTCAAGCATGTGCTCTCCAAGTGGGACACGCGCACGCGGCGGACCTGGAAGCGCGGGACGCTCAACGGCACTATCCAGGGCTTTCTCATGACCCTGATGCAGGCCGGTATTTTGGGCACGGGCCTTTACATGTGGACGCAGGGGCTGGCTTCGGCCGGCGACATCACCTTCGTACTCGCCATGTTCTTCGTCCTGCAGGGCTATCTGCGCGATGTCGGCATGCACATCCGAAACCTTCAGCGCTCGGTCAACGACATGGAGGAGCTGGTGGCTCTCAATAGCATGTCGCTCGGGGTGGAAGATAAGTCCGGGGCCAAGCCGATTGCGATCAGGGACGGCGCGATCGAGTTCGATCACGTCACCTTCCGCTATGGCAGCCACGCGACCCCGCTTTATCGCGACTTCTCGGTCGCCATCAAGCCGGGCGAGCGGGTGGGTCTCGTCGGGCATTCCGGGTCCGGCAAGACGACCTTCGTCAAGCTGATCCAGCGGCTTTATGACATCAACGAGGGTGCGATCACGATCGACGGGCAGAACATTGCCGAGCACCAGCAGGCGAGCCTTCGTAGCCAGATCGCCATCGTGCAGCAGGAGCCGATCCTGTTTCACCGGACCCTGGCCGAGAACATCGCCTATGGACGGCCGGATGCAAGCCGGGCTGAAATCATCGAGGCGGCAAGACAGGCCAATGCGCATGATTTCATCATGGCGCTGCCCAAGCAGTATGAGACGCTGGTGGGTGAGCGGGGCGTCAAACTGTCGGGTGGCGAACGGCAGCGTGTCGCCATTGCCCGGGCGTTTCTTGCCGATGCGCCGGTGCTGATCCTTGATGAAGCAACTTCGAGCCTCGATAGCGAAAGCGAGGTGATGATTCAGGAGGCGATGGAGCGGCTGATGGTGGGGCGCACGACGCTGGTCATTGCGCATCGTCTCTCGACGGTCCGGGCGCTCGATCGATTGCTCGTTTTCGACAAGGGCAAGATCGTCGAGGAGGGCAATCATGAGGCGCTGATCCGGCTTTCCGGCGGGATCTATCGCCGGCTCTTCGAGCGGCAGGCGCTCGAACTGACCAAGGGGCTGGTGGCCTGATGACAAAAGAACCCGCGGCGCGATCCGCGGGTTTTTCCTTAAGTAAGCTCGTTGACGGAAATGCCGGTGACCGGATCGCGATGGATGTGCATGCGGGTGTAAAAGGCGCCGCCTGGCTTGCGGCGCGGATCCTGCGGATCGATCAGTTCGATGCGGCGGCGATCGGGGCCGAAATAATGCTCGCTTTTGACATAGAGAATGTCCTGGCAGAGCTGCTCGGTCACTTTGCGCTGCAGGTCGAGAAGATGATCGCCGAGGAACAATACCTCGTCGAACCCCATCTGTACCAGCGGCACGATCTGGTGGCGCGGGCCTTTGGGCACGACACAGATGATCGGCGCATAGCGACGAAATTTGTGCTCCGAAGCGCGAAGGGCGCGCAGCACACGCTGCTTGCCGGCATCGGGCAGAAGCCCATGGACGATGTAAAAGATCAGCCGATCGCTCGGCAGCTCGAGCTCGGGCTGATAGGCGACGATGGCGCCGAAGCCAAGACGTTTGGCGAGATCGCCAAGCGTTGCCATCTCGACAGCGCTCGGCCCGAATGTAACTGCCATACAGCTGGCAAGTATAGTCTTTGTGCCCGGTTCTACCATTCTCTTCCCCAAAGAGGCCGGTTCTATTTGGAGAGGACTATGACCAAGCTTTGATAATCTTGCGTTAAAGCCTCAACTTTCCGGCTTCATCATGCGCATCAGGACGCCGCTCTTGAGCACGAACTGCTGCACCAGCGCGCCGACGATGTGGACGATGACGAGGGCGATCAGTGCGAAACGCAGTGGCCCGCTATGGACATCGGCAGCGGGTTCGACGCCGCCGAACCAGGCGAGGAGGCCGGAAAGCGGGATGGCGAACAGCAGCACATAGATAAGGCCATGGACCACATTGGCGAGGACGCCGAGGAGGGCGGGCTGGCCGGCCGGATGCGGCGGTGCGCCATGGCGGAGGCGAATGACGAGGCGAATGGCGGCCAGGATCAGGATGGCGCTGCCGACGACGATATGGGGCAGAGGATTGGCGCCCTCGGCCGGACCGCCTTCCATGCGCGCGTCCCAGGCCATTTCCATGCTTTCATGGACGAGGAGCTGGAAGAGAATGAGGGCCGCGACGACCCAATGGAGAATGACTTGGGCGCGGGAATAGCCCGCGGAGTGTTTGGAAACGGACATGGCGACGCATTCCTTTGGGGCCGCGGCGCGACAGACGCCGCATGATGAGAATTGCCACAGCGCCGTCAGGTTCCAAGTGAAGAGTTGGAAATGGCAGATTTAACCCTTCATTCACCATAAACTCAGCTTGCCGGAGCCGAGACGGCGAGGACGCATTGTATTTAAATCAAATACGAGGCAGCCCCATGGCTTATTCCGATCCAATGCCCGACGCCTATGTCGCCGAATTTCTGGACCTCGCGCGCTCGGCCAATGTCACCTTCGATATCACCAACGATCGCCTGCACATGCGGATGGTCAGGCCCAACTGGTCCATGTGGGCGCCGATCCGGCATCTGCTCGATGAGATCGGGCACGAGCGAATCGAGGCGTTCGTGCGGAGGGAAGTTGCCGCGCGGCAGGCGGTGGAGGGGTGGAATGAGATGAGTGTGGAGCGGCTGAAGGGGGCGGTGGAGGTGATGCGCGAACTGTCCTAACTTCTCCCTACAATAGACTATATAAATCCGTCTACTTCTGCATATACAGGCCGCATACGGTAACGCGTGTAAACCTCAATTATGAGAGCAAGCGCTACGTAATATCCGAATGATACAATTATTAGTATGGTTGCCCAAAAACCATCAACGGGCATATCCGGATACAGTGAGGAGGCGATCAAAGCTACAAGATTGGCTGCCGCACCAACCAAAACAGCACCCATTAATGGTAAGTAGGATTTCTCAATTTCCTGCATTGCGTTGTGATAGACCAATTTTGCAGAGGATATTTTTCCCCTAAGCTCCTCGGCCTGGGTCGATCGAATATCTCTTATAATAGTAAGCTCGGAATCTAGGCGCTTGCCAAGAATCGTTGCTCGTAGTGTAAGTGGAGTCCTAAACACGGAAAGTCCGATGCCAATGCCAAAACCTAATTGTAAAAGGCTTGCGAAGGCTCCTAGATTGCTCAACTACGCCTCGTGACTCCAATGAAACTTGGAAAGATACTGCAACAAGTACGAGAGCAACGTCAATTCTCCGTTGCTCAAGTCGCGGACCGAACAGGGATCAGCACTGGTAGGTTGGAAGATTTTGAGGCAGGAAAACGTGAGCCCTCTTACAACCAGCTAACTGCCTTAGCTGACGCTTATGGTGTCGCTCCTTATATTTTTGTTTCTGAAACCCTACCAAACCTCGAACCTAATCTACCAGACTTCCGCCAAGAATCCCCAAAACCAGCGAAGCCTTCCCCAAGGGGCATGCACCGTATTTGGGCGGTGGAGAACATATCAGAATACACAAAACAACTTGTAGACGCTCTAGGATATAAGCCAGAGGCGCTCAACAAGGAAAAAGTTGAACCTACCGTCGAGTCAGCAAGCA
>CAJYKO010000124.1 GCA_913775215.1 uncultured Devosia sp.
GGCACCAAGCCCGTGACCGCCGAAGAAGCCACCCCTGCTGCCCTGACCGAGACGCTGACCAGCCAGATCGAACTCTGGCGCGGCGTGATCGAAGCAGCCGGCGTCTACGCCGAGTAAACGACCAGCCTAAAAGCGGCCCGCACGAATGCGGGCCGCACCTGGCATAAAGTCAAAAAATTTGGGGAGGCGGCCATGCTGGCCAAGTTTTCACTCCGCGAACTGCTCGCGGGCGGCATTTTCGTGCTCGCCGGCGCCTATTTCGCGCTTGAGGCGCTCAATTACGAGGTCGGTACGGCTTTCCGCATGGGCCCAGGCTTCATGCCACTGCTGCTCGGCGCAGTCCTGGCCATGCTGGGGATCGGCGTTGCCGCGAGCGGCTGGCAAAAGCCGGACACCGAAAAGCCTTTGCCGCCATCCTGGCGCGGCATCGCGCTGATCATCGGCGTCGTCATCTTCTTTGGCGCCACCATTCGGGGGCTCGGCTTTGTTCCCGTCGTCTTCATCGGCGCCTTCGGTTCGGCCATGGCCAGCCGGATCAATTCACCGCTCTTTGCCGCGCTCCTGGCGGCCGGGCTTACCGTCCTCTGCACCGCCATCTTCGTCATCGGCCTCGGCATGACCGTGCCTTGGTTCGGGCCCTGGCTCGGTCAATAGGAGCGAAAAATGGATATCATCGGCTATCTCGGCCTCGGCTTTTCCGTCGCCCTCGACCCCATCAACATTCTTTACTGCTTCATCGGCGTGCTGCTGGGCACCCTGGTCGGCGTCCTGCCCGGCATCGGGCCGACAGCGACCATCGCCATGCTCCTGCCGATCACCTTCTCTCTCTCGCCAGCCGCGGCTCTGATCATGCTCGCCGGCATCTATTATGGCGCCCAATATGGTGGCTCGACTACCGCGATCCTGATCAACCTGCCGGGCGAAAGCTCGTCGGCGGTGACGGCGATCGATGGCTATCAGATGGCCAAGAAAGGCCGCGCCGGACATGCGCTGGCAACAGCCGCGCTTGGCTCGTTCTTTGCCGGCACGGTCGGCACGCTGCTTCTCGCCTTCTTCGCTCCGCCCCTTGCGCGCGCGGCGCTCAATTTCGGGGCACCGGAATATTTTGCTCTGATCGTCCTTGGCCTGCTCGTCTCCATTGCCCTGGCGCATGGCTCGATCCTCAAGGCGCTGGCGATGATCGTGCTGGGCCTGCTGCTCGGCATGGTGGGCCAGGACATCTATACCGGCACGCCGCGCTTTACGCTCGGCATCCGCGAGCTCTATTCGGGCCTTAACTTCGTGTCGGTCGCCGTCGGCATCTTCGGCGTCGCCGAAATCCTGCGCAATCTCGAAAACGAGAAGGGCCGCGATGTCATGGTCAAGTCCGTCAAGGGACTGTGGCTGGGCAAGGAAGAGTTCAAGCGCATCATCGCGCCAGTTATTCGCGGCACGGCGCTCGGCTCCATTCTCGGCATCCTGCCGGGCGGCGGGCATATCCTTGCATCCTTCGCCTCCTATTCGGCGGAAAAGCGGCTCTCCAAGCAACCGGAAGAATTCGGTCATGGCGCTATCGAAGGCGTGGCCGGGCCGGAATCGGCAAACAATGCTGCGGCGCAAACTTCGTTCATTCCGCTGATGACCCTCGGCATTCCCGCCCATCCGGTCATGGCGCTCATGGTTGGCGCCTTCATCCTCCAGGGCATCACGCCCGGCCCCAACGTGATCAACGATCAGCCGGCACTCTTCTGGGGCATCATCGCCTCAATGTGGATCGGCAATCTCTTGCTGGTGCTTCTCAACCTGCCGCTGATCGGGCTCTGGGTGAAAATGCTCTCCATTCCCTATCGCGCGCTCTTCCCGGCCATCGTGCTCTTTGCCTGCATCGGCTGCTATTCGATCAACCAGAACATTTTTGACGTCTTCGCCATCGGCTTCTTCGGCATCCTTGGCTATGTGCTGATCCGCCTTGGCTGCGAACCGGCGCCGCTCCTTCTCGGCTTTGTCCTCGGGCCGCTGCTCGAAGAACACCTGCGCCGCGCCATGATCATCTCACGCGGTGACCCGATGGTGTTCCTGGAACGTCCGATCTCGGCAACGCTGCTGGGTCTGGCCTTGCTGGCGGTGATCATTGCCGTGCTCCCCTCGATCCGGAAGAAACGCAAGGAAGTGTTTGTCGAAGAAGACTGAGTGGGCTTTGCAAGGATGGGATGGGCGTAACGCGGGTGGCGCCCATTTTTGCTTGGGATGCCGAGCCTAATTCACCGCGGCCGCCCAGACGCGGTTGCGGCCGGCATTTTTGGCAGTGTAGAGCGCGTCGTCGGCGCGGCGGAGAATGTCGTCAAAGCTTTCTGCCTCTTCGACCACAGCAACGCCCACGCTGACTGTGCCGCGGAAGCCGCCGCTGGCGCCCTGGAGGATTTCGTGGGCGAAACCAGAGCGGATGGCTTCAGCGGTTTGCATGGCTTGTTCGGTCCCGGCATCGGGCATGACCAGCAAAAATTCCTCGCCACCCATACGCACAGCAAAACTGCCGCGCACCTGCTGCTTGCGCATGACTTGGGCAAAGCGGCGCAGCGCTTCGTCGCCGGCGGCATGGCCATGCTTGTCATTGATCGACTTGAAATGATCGAGATCGAAGAGCAGCGCGGCACTATTGGCCTGCAGTTTTGCCTTGCCGAAGAGATCGAAAACAGCGCGGCGATTGAGAAGTCCGGTCAAGGCATCGGTATTGGCCTCGGCCTGGTGATGGTGGGCGACGCGGGCCTGATTGGCCGCAAGGGACATGGCACCAACGCCAGTAAGGCCAATGAGCCCGACGATGGAATTGAGGTCTTCAGCCCAGCCGCTGGGGGGCGCCGTGAGCACCAAGGGGCCTTTCAAATAGATCATGACCGCGCAGGGAATGAAGGAAAGCGAGGTGATGGAATAGAGCCCCGAAATGCCCGCGACCCAGATCGGAGCCTCGGCGCGGCCTTCCCAGAATTTCCAGGCCGTGGCGGCAAGCAGGATGCAATTGACGATATTGCCGATCAGCGCCCCGAGCGCATCGAGGCCGAAGAGGAATGGCAGGGTAATGGCCGCTACGACGGAGATGCCGACGGCGATAACCCGCTGACCCGGAAGACGGCGCTCGGTAAAGAGACAGGCGGCGGCAAAAAAGATGACGAGGGCGCCACTCAGCGTCATATTCGACATCCAGAGCAGGATGTAGATGCTGGTGACGGCATAGACCGAAAAGCCGGCAAAGGCGATGACGAGGATACCGGCACCGACGGCCCATATCAGGATGAACTTTTCGGTGCGAGAGGCGAGCCAGGTGATGAGAAGCGTCGCCGACAACGCGAGGGCTGCAAAGCCGAGCGCGAGCAGCAGGGATGTCTGATCCACAAACATAACTGCGCTTTCTTGCTTGCCCCACCCAAGTCAGTTGGCCGAAGCACAAGCAAACCCTAGGCTTCTTCTGCAAGCCAGAGACACTTCGGTCAATCACCGAGATTAAATGTCAGCTATGCTCTCAAGAGAAATATCACTCTGACCGGTGATCGCGCCCTCAGTGATGCGGCAGGGTGAAGCCGCCGCCGACGAAACGATTGACCGGATCGGTCGTATCGATGTCGCCTTCGGCATCGATATGGGTGAAGGAACGGGGCGAAAATTGCGGTCGCCAGGCAAGACCCGGATCGGGCTCGTTGACGAAAAACGGATTTGGATTGTCCGATATGCCGTAAATGGTGCGGAAGCCGAGATCGGGCGTATCAATGCCGCACTCGACAAGACGGCAGAGATCGTCGCGATTAAGATGATTGCGCGCGTCGCGCGGCGAGCCGGGTGAGAAGGCGGTGCAAATGCGAATGACGAGGCATTCGAGGCCATAGCGATCAAAGCAATAACGCCCGTAGTTTTCCCCAAAGACCTTTGAAAGCGCATAGAGCGTATCGGGGCGTGTCGGCGCGTCGAGGGTAACAGGGGTTTCGCCGGTCGGGTGAAAACCCATGACGTGATAGGACGAAGCAAATATGACGCGGCGCACGCCATTGTGGCGGGCGCCTTCAAAAATGTTACGCGCGCCTTCGATATTGCCGCGCTGGATATCGGCCCAGGCTTGCTCGTCCGAAACTGCGCCGAAATGGACGACCGTTTCGATACCGGCCATCAACTTTTCGACGGCCTCCGCATCGCCGAGATCGGCGAGGACGATATCGCGACCATCGGTCGATTCACGCATGTCGGTTGCAACGACATCCCGCCCGGCTTTCGCGAACCAGGCATGGAGATGCGTGCCGAGAAGCCCCGTAGCACCGGTAAGCAAAATCCTGC
>CAJYKO010000125.1 GCA_913775215.1 uncultured Devosia sp.
CACCTGGTCCACTTAACTTGGGGAAACAATAGACACTTTTGGCAAAAGTGACTTTTGATCTGCCAGACGTGATACAAATTGGCTGTGTGAACTTTTAGTTTACGAACCGTGCACCACTGGACGATCAAGATTTCCTATATCTGCCATAGGCGCGCAACAGCGTTTGCAAGTTCCAGTGGTGCTTGGGGTTTGGCACGCGATCGCCGTCGGGCTATCGGCCGCTTTGGCAGAATGATCGCCAATAGCGGACTGTCCGGTAACCACCCCAACCTTGCCTTCAAGATCCCCGACTGCTTTCTGATACCTGCCACAACAGTAGGCTGTTTGCTCAACTCAGAGCTCTAAAGGTTTTTGCTGCCATATAGACTGCGACAGCAATGATCAGGCCGGCAAACGCGGTATTCAGAACGCCTTTTCGGGCAGCAAGGGTACCGGCAACACGCGCGCCGATCAAACCGCCGAACGCTCCTCCGCCGATGAACACCGCGGCCAGAGGCCAATCGACAAGTCCCGAGAACGCGTAACTGAGGGCAGTGGTCAGCCCGAAGGCAGTCACCGCCACAAGTGAAGAACCAATGGCATTGAGGATCGGCATGCCGGTCGAGGCGACGAGGCCCGGAACAATCAGGAAGCCGCCGCCAATCCCGAAGAAGCCGGAGAAGGCTCCGGTCAGCCCTCCAAATGCCAGCACTTTGGGGGCTTTTTCTCGATTGCAGGTGGCTCCAGAAATGCCAGGGTTGCCGCGACCGCGAAACATGAGCACGCCTACGACCAACATGAGGATCGCGAAAAGGAACAGCAACTTGTCGCCGTCCATGGCCTTGCCAAGGGTTGAGCCGACGATCGCTCCGAGAATGCCGGCGACGGTGTACATCAAGGCACAGCGCCAGATCACGTTGCCCTTTCTGGCGTGAGTGATGAGGTTGGTCGCGGCATTTGCGGCCACGGCAAAAGCGCTGGTGCCGATAGCCACGTGCGCAACCGGAACCCCCACGACATAGACCATGAGCGGAACAGCCAAAATCGAGCCGCCGCCGCCGAAAAGGCCGAGAGTGAAGCCCACCAGACTGCCCGACACGGCACCCAGCAGATATTGTAGGGGTTCCAAAAGCATAGTCGTCTTTCGATCAGCGCGAGGCGGCGTAGAGGCTGCCGGCGCGGCCGCCGGAGCGGCAATAGCCAAGAATGGGGCCCCGCGTTTGAGTGCGGACCTCTTCAAAGCGGATGAGCTGTCCTTCCGTCAGCGGGCCCGAGACCGGAATATGGTAGGCCTTGATGCCGAAACGTTCGGCGGCCTCGGCTATTTCGGCGAAGGAAGGCTGGTTCGGGTCTTCGTTGTCGGGGCGAGCACAGACAATACTCTTATAGCCGGCCTCGGCGATGAGCTGGAGGTCGTCGGGCTGGATCTGCGGGCTCTGGGCAAAATTTTCGTCGATCTTTTGGATAGTCATGGTTGGTCATTCCTTTGGGGTGGTGAGGCCGTTAATGGGCACTTTGAGGTAGGTTTTGCCGTCTTTTTCGGGGGGCGGCAGCTGGCCTGCGCGCATGTTGACCTGCAGCGACGGAATGATCAGCTTGGGCATCGAGAGCGTGCTGTCCCGCTCTTGGCGCATCCTGACGAAAGCATCTTCGGTGGTGCCGTGGCCCACATGGATGTTGTGGTCGCGCTGCTCGGCCACCGTGGTTTCCCAGGCGATGTCGCGACCGTTGGGACCGTAGTCGTGACACATGAAGAGCCGCATCTCGCCCGGCAAGGTCAGCAGCCGCTGGATTGATCGGTAAAGCGTGCGCGCATCACCGCCAGGGAAGTCGGCGCGGGCAGAGCCTCCGTCTGGCATGAAGAGGGTGTCGCCAACGAAGACCGCATCACCGATGACATGCACCATGTCTGCGGGCGTGTGGCCTGGGGTGAACAGGGTGTGTGCCGTCATGGTGCCGATCTGGTACCTGTCGCCATCCTTGAACAGGCGGTCGAACTGGGACCCGTCTCGCTGGAATTCGGTACCTTCATTGAAGATTTTGCCGAAGGTATCCTGGACCACACAGATCTGGTCGCCGATGCCCAGTTTGCCACCCAGTTTTGACTGGATGTAAGGCGCCGCCGAGAGGTGATCGGCATGGACGTGGGTTTCGATCAACCATTCGAGCGTCCAGCCGTGATCGCGAATATGCGCGATGATCCGGTTTGCCCCCTCATAGGCGATCGTGCCGGAGGGGTAGTCGAAGTCCATAACGGAATCGATCACGGCGCAGGCGTTCGAGTTCGGATCCTTGACGATGTAGCTGATGGTGTTGGTCGGCGCGTCGAAGAAAGCCACGACTTCTGGTTTGACCGACAAGTCCGTTGAGAATGGTATTGACCGAGTGGACATGAACGTCTCCTTTCCAGTTTGCGGCATCACGCCAGTGCCTGACGGCGAGAGAGGCTTGCCTTGAGCGCTGTGGCGACAAGAATGCCGACGACCATCGCGGCCACGAATATGATGGGGCTTGGCTCGCCACTGCCAAGGGCTGGGATCGCGCCACCGGGGCAAAAGCCGGCTATGCCCCAGCCGATGCCAAAGAGAGCCGAGCCCGCGATGAGCGGCGCGTCCAGATCTCGCTTGGTCGGGAGATGGAATGTGCGATGGAAGATCGGCGCCGGGCGTCGCAGAACCAAGCGGTAGCCGACAAAGGTCACGAGTAGAGCCGAGCCCATGACGAAGATGAGGCTAGGGTCCCAAGTGCCAAAAAGGTCGAAGAAATTGAGCACCTTCGCCGGGTTGGCCATACCCGAGAAGACAATGCCAATACCGAAGACGAGGCCGATGGCGGCTGCAGACAGGAGGCGACCCATCAGAAGCCTCCCAAAGCGTGGCGGACGATGAAGACCGTCAAAAAGGTCGTTGCCATGAACGTGAGCGTCGCGACGATCGACCGTGACGAGAGCCGTGCAATGCCGCACACGCCATGGCCGGACGTGCAACCACCCCCGAAGGTCACGCCCACCCCGACCAGCAGACCGCCGAGAATGATGGCCCAGGGGGGAAGATCGGCCTGGAATGGAACAGATACACCCGTGACAAGGACAATAAGCCCTGGGGCAAGAATGGCTCCGATGAGGAAGGCCAAACGCCAGTTCCAATCTCCCTTGGGCATGATCGCGCCAGAGAGGATCCCGGTCATGCCGGCGGCCCTGCCATGCAGCGCCATGAGCGACACTGCGGACAAGCCGATCATCGCTCCGCCGATCAAGGCTTGCAGTGGGGTGAACGTGGTTTCCATCTTACCTTCTTGTGCTTCCAGCTGGCCGCTGCTATTCCGCCGCCTGAAATCAATTTCGTTGCTTCATATATTCGAATATGCTAATGTGTCAAGCATGGAAACGAAAGCGGCGTCCCGATGAATGTCACCGAACTTGAACCGCGTGCCGAAGAGGCCGCCCAGCTCCTGACCGCGATGGCCAATCCAAAGCGGCTGCTGATCTTGTGCAACCTGCTCGATCAGGAACGCAGCGTCAGCGAACTATCCGGTATTGTCCAATTGGAGCAGT
>CAJYKO010000126.1 GCA_913775215.1 uncultured Devosia sp.
CGCTTCTCGATCATGCTGATCCTTTCGCTCGGATTTTTCTATTTCGTCTTCCCGCGCGATTCCAACGCTCTGGCGCCGATCGGCCTCATCTCCTTTACCGCCATCGCGCAATTCTTCCCTGCGTTGTTGGCCGCACTCTTCTGGCGCGATGCATCGTTGAAGGGCGTCACGGCCGCCATCCTCGCCGGCTTTGTCACCTGGGCCTGGTGCTGCTTTTTGCCGTCTTTCGAATCTGTCTCGCCCGCCGTCTCCCAGCTTCTCGCCGAAGGGCCTGCCGGCATTTCCTGGCTGCGGCCCGAAGCCATGTTCGGCCTCGATGGCTGGGACCCGCTCGCCCACGCCGCCTTCTGGAGCCTGTCGGTCAATGTGCTGACCCTCACCCTCGGATCGCTGCTGACGACGCCCTCCGCGCTTGAGCGCATCCAGGCTGCCGCTTTTGTGGATGTCTTCAAGCGCCCCAGCCTCGCCTTACGCGGCGTTGCACCGGGGTCGGCCACCGCGACCGATCTCTACTTCGTTGCCGAACGTGTCCTCGGAGAACGTCGTGCCGCCGCACTCTTTGCAGTCGCGGCGCGCGAACGCGGTGTCGATCCCGTTGTTCTGGAACCCACGCCGGAATTTGTCGGCCGCCTAGAGCGCGAATTGGCCGGCTCGATCGGCGCCGCCTCGGCCCATGTCATGCTCTCGAAGGTTGTTGCGGGGGCCGATGTGTCGCTCGAAGAGATGATGCAGATGGCCGATGAAACCCAGCAGGCCATCGAATATTCCCAGGAGCTGGAACGCACCTCGGCCGAACTTCGCGTGACTGCCCAAAAACTCGAAGACGCCAACCAGCAGCTCCGCCAGCTCGATAGCCAAAAGGACGAGTTTTTGAGCCAGGTGAGCCATGAAGTGCGCACGCCGATGACCTCCATTCGCTCGTTCTCTGAAATTCTGCTCGATGGCGATCAGCTCGATGATACACAGCGCCAGCGCTTCGTCTCGACCATCCATCAGGAAAGCCTGAGGCTTACAAAACTGCTCGACGAAATCCTCGACCTTTCGGCGCTTGAACGCGGCGAAAAGAATTGGACGAGCCAAGCCTTTGACGGCGATGCGGTGCTCGACCGCGCGATTTCGGTCTGCGACGCGCTGCTGCGCCAGAAGAACATCCGGCTCGATCACGGCCAACGTGCCGGCCGTACCATGATCGAGGGCGATCCCGACCGGCTCTGCCAGGTGTTCATCAACCTGATTTCGAACGCCGTGAAATACAACACCTCGCCCGAGCCCATCGTCCAGATCACCTCCGTCGTGCGCGCCGGCAACTTCGTCGCCGAAGTCGCCGACAATGGCCCCGGCATCGCAAAGGGCGAACGCAAGCTGATCTTCGAAAAATTCTCGCGCGGTCGGCGCGGCGCTGCCGATCAGACAGGCGCAGGCCTTGGCCTTGCAATCAGCCGCCAGATCGTCAAGCGTATGAATGGCACGCTCGATCTCGCGCCCAGCACCTTGCCTGGCGCCTGTTTCCGTCTGCGCCTGCCGGTGATCCGCGGCTAGAGCCCATGCCCTTCGTCGGGGATGTTGAGGAGATGCCCGCACGCCTTGCAGTGCACCGCATCGGGCTCATGCTTGGTCAGCCCACATTGCGGACAGGGGAAATGAACCTTGGCCGGACGGAAGACCAATTGGGCCAGCCGCACGAAGAGCGAAATGCCCATGATCATGATGACAATGGAAACCAGCTTGCCGAATGTTCCGGGCAAGGTGAGGTCGCCGAACCCCGTCGTGGTCATAGCCGTCACGGTAAAATAGAGCGCATCGACATAGCCGGCGATGCCGGACTTTTCGCCGACAAAGGCGGTATAAACGAATCCCGTTACGACGAAGATGAAGACCAAGAGATTGATGACCGCCTGGATGGTCTCTCTATAAGGATGAAGGCCCCGCTTGCTCAGTGGGCGCCAAATAAGCGGCGATTTGCTGAGCGTCCAGAGCCGGAGGATTCTCAGAAAGCCGAGATTGAAGAGCCAGGCCGGCGCCAAAAGCGTGATCAAGATGAAAATATCGATGACGACGGGAAGCTGTCGAATCCAGCGCGGAATATCGTTTGTCGCTAATGCCCGCGCGCAAAGCTCGACGAAAACCAGCGCAGCGATCGAATAGTCGATCCAGAGAAAATATTCGCGCCCTTTAAGGAGAGGACTCGCAATGAAAAATGCAATGATTACGAGATCGACGAAAAGGATCGTCGCCTGGAAGCGTAACGCGGCCGGCTGCTGGCTGTGATACAAAATCCGGAGTTTTGAGCGCAGGCGCGGCAAGCAGCCCATCTGCGTTTTGTCCCGGGCAGCGTCTGGTTTGGAGGCAGTCAGAATTCACCTCATGGGCCGCTTGGCCCTTGGTTGATTGAAACGCTTCTTAGCAAATGCTCCGCGGCGTGGAAACTCGGGCCTCACGCACCTGAAGGTTGCCCCGCTTGGCTTGTCGCGCTATGAGCAGCGCCACCCCAGCGCTGGCGGGTTTTGGCCGGCAGAAGGAGTGCCATGAAGCTGGCTTTCGTCATCCCGGCCTATAATGAAGAGGCCCTGATCGGAAAGTGCCTGGAATCGGTTCTGGCCGAAATCAAGCGCTCCGGCGTCCCTGCTGATGTGATCGTGGTCAACAATGCCTCGACCGACCGGACCGGCGAAATCGCCCGTAGCTTCCCGGGTGTGCGCGTTGTAGATGAGCCCAAGAAGGGCCTCGTCAATGCCCGCGATGCCGGATTTGCCGCCAGCAAAGGCTTTGATCTCATCGCCAATATCGACAGCGACACCATGGTCCCCCAAGGTTGGCTGACCAAGGTTATGGACGAATTCGGCAAGGACCCTAAGCTGGTCTGCCTCAGCGGTCCCTATATCTATTATGATATGGCGCCCCATAATCGCGCGATGATCAGCGCATTCTATGGGCTCACTTACCTCATCTATCTGCTCAACCGCTTTGTGCTGCGCGTAGGCTCGGTGGTGCAGGGCGGTAACTTCGTCTTCAAGCGTCAGGCCTGGCAGGATGTCGGCGGCTATGACCGGTCCATCGAGTTCTTTGGTGAGGATACGGACGTCGCCGTGCGTCTGTCGCGGGTCGGCGGCGTCAAGTGGCGCACCGATTTTAAGATGCTGACCTCGGGCCGCCGACTTGAAAAGGAAGGCGTCTTTCAGACTGCCGCGACGTATACGCTCAATTTCTTCTGGGTCACCTTTCGCGGCAAGCCTGCCACGATGGAATACAAGGATGTCCGCAAGGACTGAGCGGACAAAAATCCGCGCCTTCGACATTTTAGAGAATCATCCATAGGATCGGGGCTGGCCGCATTTCGGCGGCCCGGATGCGTTGTGGATGCCGATTGCCTCGCAATTTCCCGTCGTGTCGCCGGCCCAGTCGGGCTCTGCACTGCGCGCGCTCGCGCTCACTCCGGGGCAGGTGATCGAGGGCAGGGTGGTCGGGGCTGGACAAGGCGGCGCGACGCTCGTCCAGATCGGCCGCCAGCCCATGGCGCTATCGCTGCCCGGTGGCGCGGCGCCCGGCAGCATCCTCACGCTCAGCGTGCAGCAGACCGAAGGCCAGTTACGGCTCGCGCTCGTCGCGACCAAGCCGCCGCCCGTGGCCCCGGCACAACAGCGTCCCGCCACCTCTGTCGAAATCGCTCAACGGCCCGCGGTACAGGGACCGATAACCTATAGTCCGCCCAGCCTCACGGCGAGCGCTGCAGGCGTTTCGCCGGTGGCGGCTCCGATCGCTCGGCTGGCACCTCCTGCTTCACCGATAACACTCGCGCAGGCAGTTGTCGGCTCGCCATCTCCTGCTGGGCCGATCGCTCCCACTCTTCAGCAACGCCCAGGCAATTTGCCCTATGGAATGCCCCAGCCCGGCGCCCCATTACAGCCGACCGCCGCAGTGCCGGCGCCTCAGGCTGCGCAACTGGCGCAAATGGTGCAACAGGCGCTGCCAGTCCAGGCCAGCATTGGGGCGGTGACTGCGCTTTTGACAGCCGTCGCTGGCAAGGCCGGCTTGCCCGAACCTGTCCTGAAGGCCGCCCGCCAAATTCTGGGCAATCAGCTTGATGGCAGCGGCAAGATCGATGGCGCGGCGCTCAAAGCAGCCATCCGCAATTCTGGCATCTTCCAGGAAGCACAACTGGCACAGGGCGCGCCGCGCGTCGCCGCTGGCGATACCAAGTCCGGCCTCATGGCGCTACGCCAGAACCTCGGCCAATGGATTGGCGATCAAGCCCAGATCACGCAAGCTTCCCAGATACCGCCACCATTGCGCAATGTCTTGCCCCGTGCCCGCCTTCCAGAGTTGTCGCCGGGCGATCTTCCCGATGAGCCTGAGGCGCTAGGCAAACTCTTGCTCGAACGAACCGAGGGCGCCTTGGCGCGGGTGAGGCTGCATCAGCATGCTTCCCTGCCCGACGCGCAGAAGGCCGGAGACACGCAATGGAGCCTTGATCTGCCGGTGCTGGTCGGCCAGCAGCATGCTATCTTGCAATTACAAATCCATCACGAGGGAAGCGGCAGCGATACGCGCAGCGAAGATCGCCGGTGGCAGGTGCAATTTGCCATCAATCTCCCAGCGCTTGGGGAAGTCGGCGCGCAGATTTCGCTCCGTGGCCAAACGACTGGCATTCTGCTTTGGGCCGAAAATCGGGAGACTTCGAAGCTCTTTTCAGAAACGCTCGACGAACTCCGACTGTCGCTTGAATCCGCTGGCCTCCAGCCTGGCGCCCTCGTCGTTCGCAGCGGCGCGCCGGCTGAAGACCTAACCGACCCAGGCATTGCCCATTCGGTGGATGCACGCGGATGACCGACTATCCCAAACCCCGCCAACTCGCTGTCGCTCTCGAATACGAAAAGGGCACCGATCATGCGCCACGCGTCGTCGCCAAGGGTAGGGGGCTCATCGCTGAACAGATCGTGGCGCTCGCTGAGGAAAACGACATCGTCATCGAATCCAATCCGCTGCTGGCCGAAGCACTCAGCCATGTCGAGGTCGACGACAGCATTCCGGTCGAACTCTACGAAGCCGTGGCCGCTGTCATCGGCTTTGTGCTCAAGCAAAATTCCAAGGCCATCGATCCGGCCAAGAAACGCTGAAATTGATGTGATCCGCCCTCAAGCCATTGCGCGCTAGGCTTCGGCTTCCCATGTCAAATCCGAAAGGGAGTTGATCATGCTGAGACAGGAAGACGAGCGCGCCATCGAAGATCTCTTCGAACGCCTAAATAATGTGGAGCGCAACAGCGCCCCGCGCGACGCCGATGCCGAACGCCTCATCCGCCAGCGACTGACCGAAAATCCGTCGTCGGCCTATTTCATGGCCCAGACCATCATCGTGCAAGAAGCTGCCCTCCGCGAAGCCCAGCAGAAGATCGAAAAGCTCGAATCGCGCCAAGGTCAGGGCGGCTTTCTCGGCGGCATCTTTGGCAGTGATCGCCCCACCGAGCACGCCAACTCACAACGCGGCCCCTGGGGACGCAGTGATGATCCACGCGACAATCTTCGCAGGTCGAGCGGAAATGGCGGTTTCCTTGCTGGGGCGGCACAAACCGCTCTTGGCGTCACCGGCGGCCTGTTGCTCGGCAGCATGTTGACGGGAATGTTTACTGGCGATGCTCAGGCAGAGGAAATGGCGGGATCGGAGGAGCCGTCGCAAGATCCCGGATATGACGAAGGCGGTGACAGCGATTTCGATATCGGCGGCGACTTCTGATCGTCAGTTCGTCCGCTTTTCGTAGAATTCGTTGCCACCCGCTTCGAGCACATAGAACATATTGTTGTAGGGGAAGCGGAGACCTGCGGTATGGAAATGCTGAGCATTCTGCACGCCGGGATGGCGTGCCCCATGCAAGACCTGATCGGCGACCTGGGCCGCAAGCACAGCTCCGCTGTCCGTCATGGGCTTTGTCAGAACGCCTTGGGCGAATTGGTTCTTCTGCCCGACGACTGCGCAGACATTCTTCGGATAGCGCGGATCGTTGAGCCGATTCATCACAACCGTTCCGACGGCGAGCATGCCTTCCGAGCTTGACCGGTTGGATTCGAAATACATAGCGCGCATCATGCATTCTTTCTCGCTCATTTGTGCCATGCCGAAATTGATGCCGAGGAAACTGCAGCCACCAAGACTGGTGGCGACGATTGCGACGGCGGACAGTTTGATGGCAAGTCGAGCAAGAAGGGCCACGGTGCATCTCCGGAGTGTTGCCGAGTTGCGGCTTGCTCCGAAAATGCTCCGACAGCCCTAAGGAAGGCTTGAAAGGCACGGTGAATAAAGTGTTAGCGCCGACGGAACAGCAAGGTGGTCAGCAAAAGCGTCGTGCCGAGCACCGCGATCACCGGCACAGGATCGCGCTGGACAGCCTTTGCACCCTCCATGGCTTTGCGACTGGCAACACCAGCAATCCAGGCTCCCTGCTTGGCGGCATCACGACCCCAATCGGCCACGACGTCGCCAACATCATCGGCGACCTCATGCGCATTGTGCGAGAGCGAACGCGCATTGCTGGACAGCGAACGACCGAGATGGCGCGTCTGGCGGCGCAGGTCATGCAATTGGGCCGCGATTTGATCGAGCGGATCGTGGCGACGACGGCGGGACGGGAACAGTTCTTCAAGAAGCATGGCTTACTCCATCTTTCGCGAGGGAACGCCATGTCCGGTGAGGAAGTTCCGTCCACCGTTTAGCCAAGATTAATCCCTAGCAAGACAACTTAAAAAGGAACGGAATAGAGAGCGATGGAAACAAAGAGCGCCCGACGTCTCAACCGACTGTTTGATCGACTGGAGCGGAAAATCCCGGACAAGGCTGCCGGGTTGCTGCAGCGTATCCGCCGGCCTGAAGCACGCTGGATGCGCATTCCACTCGGCATTCTGCTGGTCCTGGGTGGTATATTCAGCTTCCTGCCGGTGCTCGGCATCTGGATGCTGCCACTTGGCCTGCTAATCCTTGCGGTTGACCTTATCTTCCTGCAGGGGCCCGTCAATCATGCGATCTTACATGGCGGACGCCGCTACACCACCTGGCGCCGAAAGCGCCGCGATAAGAAGGCCATGCCTAGGGCGTAAGATCGATCAGGCCCTCGGCATAGGCCGCCTCGACAACATCCACTGCTGTGGCGAGCTTTTCGTCGACGATGTGGAGATATTGCGTCCAGTCCTCGATCTTGCTGACGGTTTCCGCGCCGTCCGAGATGCCGCGCAGCCCAAGCAACGGAACGCCGAACGCCTGGCAAGCACGCTTGACAGCAAAAGTTTCCATATCGACCATGTCTTCGGCGACAGCGTCGTAGGCTGCACCCGTAACAACATTCGCACCAGTCGACAGTGTAGCCCCTGTCAGACCCGGCAGGGCGGGGACGAGCGGCAGCGTCTCCGGCAGGTCTGTCAGCGGCGTGATCCCTTTGGCAAAGCCCAGCGCCGATGCGTCCATATCTCGGTATGATACCGAGACTGCCTGATATACTTCGCACTGCTCCAACCGGTGCGACCCAGCCGAGCCAAGGTTGACGACGAGCTTGGGTAGGTCGCCAGCGCGTCGCGCCAGAGCGCGTGTCGTCGCCACCGCGGCTTCAACCGGGCCGATGCCGATCATTTCGGGCCGGATACGCTTGGCCAGATGCGGGCCGAATTCGGCCTTGGCGGCCATGAGATAGAGAATGGACATATCGCCTTCTAGCATGGCTGCCATGCCGCTCAAGCGCTAGGCGTTACCGCTTATGTAACGGAATGATGACATATTGAATGGGTTCGCCACTGATCGGCGATCTGACAAGGCAGATTGAAAGTGCGGTTCGCAGTCATCGAAGGTTCAAGGGAATGGACCGAGGCCCTGCCGGAGCGGGTTTACGCCCCCAAGGCCGCGGTTGTGGAAGACGTTCAAGCCGAAGCGCGGCGCCGGCTGCGCTGCCTCAAGATCGAAGAGTGGCGCGTCCGTGAATTCGTCACCGGTACGCCCATGCCAGACAATGTCCGGCATCTTGCCCTGCAGATCGAATTTGCTGCCGCCGCCATCGGCCGGCTCTCGCCCATCCCGGCGGACTATGCCGACGACGTCTACTGGCCGCGCGTCTGGTAAAACAAATCAGGCGCCGCGGGTCCGCAGCGCCTGATTATATCCCG
>CAJYKO010000127.1 GCA_913775215.1 uncultured Devosia sp.
GGATGACCGATGAAACGCGGGCCAAGGTGAAGGCTGCGGCGACGCAGTTGGGGTTTCGGCCAAACGCCATGGCGCGGGGACTGATCCAGCGCCGAAGCTTCACCATCGGGCTACTGTCTAATGACACCTATGGCCGTTTTACGCTGCCGGTGATGGCGGGGATTTCCGAGGCGCTGGTCGACCAGGGTGTGTCGGTTTTCCTATGTGGGGTCGATGATGATCCGGCTCTTGGAAAGCTCCATCTCGATGCCATGCTGGATAAGCAGGTGGACGGGATCATCGCTTCGGGCAAGCGGGTGGATCGGAAGTTGCCGGTCGATCTCAGCAATCTGCCGGTGCCGGTTGTCTATGCTTTTACCGAGGGGCATGAGGGATCGGTGACGATGGTGTCCGACGATGCGCAGGGGTCGACCGAAGCGGTCGAACACCTCAAGCGGCTCGGGCGCAAGCGTATCGTGCATGTTACGGGTCCGGAGGGTTTTGCTTCGGTTCGGGAGCGTGCGGCTGCGTATCGGGCGGCTGTGGGCGGCGAGGGTATCGTGCTCCATGGCGAGTGGTCCGAGCATTGGGGGCATGCGGCGGTCGATCTGCTTTGGACCGCGGAAGGCGCGCGGCCGGATGCGATTTTTTGCGGCAATGACCAGATTGGGCGCGGCGTCGTCGATGCTTTGCGCGAGCGCGGCGTCGGGGTGCCGGAGGATGTCGCTGTAGTCGGTTTCGACAACTGGGACATCGTTGCGAGCCAGACGCGGCCGCCGATGACCTCGGTCGACATGAACCTCAAGGCCATCGGGCGCGAGGCCGGGCGGCTGGTTTTGGAATTGGCGGAGGGCAGGGCAGTCGAGCCGGGGATCCGGAAGCTACCGTGCAGTCTCATTGTCAGACAATCCTGCGGCGGTAGCGCCGCGGCTACGCATCGACGCGGAGGGGTAGAAGCCACCGTCGACTAAAGGCTGGGCAGGGCAGGAGGGCCCGTTTCAGCGCATTTTGCGGCGCTTGTGCCGCTTGGGAGAGGAACCAAATGAAACTGCATCTTGCTTCACTCATGGCTGCCGTCAGCATTGGCGCGATGAGCCTTGCTTCGCCCGCCTTTGCGCAGGTGACGCTGAAAATCTGGTCGATTGACGGCGTCGACCGCGTTGGCATCGCCGATACGTTCTCCAAGGAATTTGACGAAGCCAATGACGACATCGTCGTCGAATATCGCGCCGTGCCGTTCGATGACCTGGTGCAAGAAACGCTCCGCGCTTTCGCGACCGGCAATGCGCCCGACATCGTCTCGTTCGACAACCCTGATTTCGCGCTGTTCTCGTCGCGCGGCGCCATGCTCGACATTACCGATCGCGTTGCCAATTCGAGCGTGATTAAGGAAGCCAACTACTTCGAAGGCCCGCTCAACTCGGTCAAGTGGGACGGCAAGCTGTTCGGCATTCCGAAATATACCGACACGATCGGCGTGTTCTACAACAAGGATCTGTTTGCCAAGGCTGGCATCACCGAGCCGCCGAAGACCTGGGCGCAGCTGGCCGAATATGCCGAAAAGCTCACCGATCCGGCTAACAACGTCTATGGCGTGACCTTCTCGGCGCGTGCCGGCGAAGAAGGCACTTTCCAGTTCCTGCCCATCATCCAGATGTCGGGTGGCGGCTACGATAAGGTGAACACCGAAGGCGCGGCCGAAGTGCTCGACCTGTGGAAAGGCCTGATCGATAAGGGCTATGCCTCGCGTGACGTCTTGAGCCTTGGCCAGTGGGATTCGACCGGCGTCTTCAACTCCGGCAATGCCGCGATGGCGATCTCGGGTCCGTGGGAAGTCGACCGCATGTCCGAAGACGCCAAGTTCGATTGGGGCGTTGCGCTATTGCCGACAATCACTGAAGGCGGCGATCGCTCTTCGGCTCTCGGTGGGTTCGACTGGGGCATCATGTCTACCACCCAGCACCCGGATGAGGCTTTCCGCGCGCTCGAATACTTTGCTGCCCAGGACAACCGCATCTTTGAAGAATTCGGCTCGATTCCAGCACGCAGCGATATCGAACTGCCGGTGACCGGCAACGAGAAAAAGGACACCGCGCTCAAGGTCTTCCTCGATCAGCTCCAGTATGCCCAGCCGCGTGGTCCGCACCCGGAATGGCAGAAAATCTCCAAGGCTATCTTTGACGCCGAACAGGCAGCCCTGACTGGCCAGATGTCCTCGATGGATGCTCTGAACCAGGCGCAGGCCACGATCGACGGCATTCTCGGGAAGTAACGGTTGCAACGTGAGAGGGGATTGTTGCCGTGGCAACACCCCCTCCCATCCTCCCCCATCAAGGGGAGGTGCCGATCGCGCCTGTGACGCGATTGCGCGATCAACCGATCAGGAGAGGATTTGTGGGACGATTTTTTGCTGGCCTGCGCGACGGCGTCGGTTTCGATATCTTGCTTGTGACCGTCGCGATGATTTTCCTCGTCGCCATGGCGGGGCTGCCGCTGGTCTACAATGTGCTGATGAGCTTTCAGCAGGTGGATATGTTCACCCTTGGCTCGTTCATTCGTCCCTTTGCGGGCTTTCAGAATTATGTCGACGTGGTGCGAGCGCCAGAATTTTGGCTAGTGACGCGCAACACCATCGTCTTCGTTTTCTTTTCGATGGCCGGCCAGTTTGTCCTCGGCTTTGCGCTGGCGCTGTTCTTCGCGCAGAATTTTCCGGGTGCCTCGACGATCCGGGGACTGTTTCTCGTCTCCTGGGTGATGCCCGGTCTCGTCGTCGGCGCTATCTGGAGTTGGATCCTGGCTGGCGATTTCGGTGTGCTCAACACGATCCTGCGAAACCTTGGGATCATCCAATCGAGCGTGTTTTGGAAATCGGACCCGGCGTTTTCCATCTGGGCCGTGGTCATCGCCAATATCTGGCTGGGTCTTGCCTTCAACATGCTGCTGCTTTCGGTGGGGCTCGCTGCCATTCCGCGCGATCT
>CAJYKO010000128.1 GCA_913775215.1 uncultured Devosia sp.
GTCGATCTGATGGACTGACGACGTCGTGCAGACGGAACAGATAACCATCGAACCCATCAATTATGTACCAGCGGCGTTGGCCTGAGAGCCTCTCTATGGTCAGGCGGACGAGGCAGAGATGACCACGGGACAAATGTCCGAGAACACGCTCGGGTGTAACGGGTGACTCCTCTGAGATAATATGTTCGCAGGCATGGGGGCTGTCGATGGCGGCCACCGGCTGCAGCAGATGATCGAGCCAGACAAAATAGCCCCGTTCCGCGGCTGATCGGGCGAGGTGCAGGGCGTTGGCGTTTGTGCCGATCTCATGCTGCAGAACGTGGCGAGCGCGTTGCGTGATAAGGAGAGATTGATTAAGCGCGCCCATGGCCAAAAGAAGGGCTTGAGCCGGAGCGTCGTCTATAGAGACCGGGGCGTGGTCGGGAATGCTCAAGGCACCGTAGTTGCCTGCGGCATGCCCATCCCAAAGGCCGAGGGACCAGTCATTCTCAGCCGAAATGGCAAAGCCGCAGCGCAGCATAGCCTTGGCAAGGCCGACCTGCCCGAGATCCTGGGCACGGACGATCGCAGCGCCTTCGGACCGCGCGCGTCCCACCAGTGTCTGCAACAGCAATTGGCCGATGCCCCTGCCACGCGCATCGGGCGTCACGCAGAGATAGGCGATCCTTGCCTCTGGTGCGCTGGGCGAATGCTCCAGGACACCTATGCCGACGACAAGCTGGCATTCTGTTGCGAAGAGCACATAGCTGCCGTTGCGGCTGACCGCTGTGGCCCACCATGAATCGTCCAAGCCCAATTCTGGTGTCAGACGATCACGGAACTGGCGAATGGATGGCAGATCGGTTGTGCTGGCGGTGCGCAGCCGTGCAAACGTCTGGAAATGCGCCATGCTGGAGCGTAGGGCCATCATTGGCCTCCTGGAGTTCTCAATACCTTGGGGAAGCGGCGTGGGGTCAGCGCAGGGCGAACAGTGCGGCGATGACCGCCAGCACATAAAGCGCAAATAAGGTGGCGACGATGGCCCTGGCCTTGTGGTCGGTGCGGTGCGATCCGCCCCAGCCGCCGGAGTTCAGGCCGTGAAAGAAAATCCAGTTCGGTCGATACATTTCAGTCTCCCATCGGGGAGAGCATCGATCCCATGGCGTGGCGTAAAGTTTCTATTTGAGAAAGCCGGGCTGGCCATAAGTTTGATATAAAAAATCGGACGCCGGGACGCTCAAAAGGAGGACTGGATTTGGAGCGGGCTCACCTGGAACGGATCTTTATCTTCGGCAATTCAGGCTCTGGGAAAAGCTGGCTCGCCGAGCGACTGGCGAGGGTTCTTGCCAAACCTGTGCATGGTCTCGACGCCATGCGCTGGAAGCAGGGCACCTCGGGCGTACCTCGCGACAACGTGGACGTCGCCAAAGACGTAGACCTGATTTCACGCAACCCCTCATGGATCATGGAGGGTGTCTATGGATGGCTGGCACAAGTCGCTTTGCCACGAGCGACCTGTCTCATCTGGACCGATTTACCCGTAGAGGAATGCGTGGCCAATGTCAGAGCGCGAGGGCGGCAGGGTGGAGAAGATAACGAGGGCTTCGTGAGGACGTTGTCTTGGACAGAACACTACTTCACGCGCACCAACAGCAGTTGCTATCTGGCACATGAGCGCTTGTTCGATAGTTTCCAATCAAGACGGGCCAGACTTTCCAGCCGTAAAGATTTTGCCAAGTATCTGGCAGAATCTGGAGGGTCTGCACAGGACTGACTGTGCCAGAAAATAAGGGCGCCGCGGATATTTTGCGGGCGCCCTCTTGTTTGCATTCTGAAGGATTGGGCCAGCTGAGCCCTAGAATTCGCTCCAATCTTCAGCGACTGCAGTGTTGCCGCGGGTTATATAGGCCTTGGCGGCCTGCTGAACCTTGCGCTGAAGCCCCTTCACGCCTGAATTTGGGCCGTTCTCGGAAGATGGGCGAGCGGCGGGGAGATGATCGTCGAGAATGAAGATATCGACGATCCGATCCAGTTCGGACGCTTGTGCTTCGGTCTGCTCGATGGCGGCATTGGTTTCTTCGACAAGAGCAGCATTGTGCTGGGTCATTTCGTCCATCTGCCGGACGGCGACATTGACCTCTTCGATCGAGGAGGCCTGTTCGCGGCTGTCGCGAGCGATGCCTTCCATAACCAAGCTATTTTCGCGAATGCCGCTGAGGATCGCTTCGAGCTTGGCGGCGGCGTCGGCGACGAGCTTGGAGCCGCCCGAGACTTCATTAGCACTTTGCTCGATCAGTGCCTTGACCTCTGAAGAGGCGCTGGCGGCTGATTGGGCGAGACGGCGGACTTCGACGGCGACCACGGCAAAGCCCTTGCCGGCGTCGCCAGCACGGGCGGCTTCGACCGAAGCGTTGAGGGCAAGCAGATTGGTCTGGAAGGCGATGTCGTCTATCATGCCGATGATGTTGGAGATCTTGGCAGAGGAGCTTGTGATTTTCTCCATCGCTTCGGTTGCCTGACGCATGACCGCGCCGCCTTCTTCGGCGGTATGAGAGACCGCCTGGGATTTGGCGTTGGCTTCCTCGGCCTTCTTGGCATTGGTCAGCACGGTCCCCGCGAGCTGCTCCATGGTCGCCGAAGTTTCTTCGATGGTTGCGGCCTGTTTCGTCGTCCGTTCGGAAAGATCATTGGCACCGGCAAGGATTTCACCCGTCGCAGAGCGAACTCCGCGCGAGGTGCGGCGCAGCTGTCCGACGATATCGGTCAGCTTTTCGGCGACGGCATTGGTGTCGTCCTTGAGCTTGGCAAAGGCGCCGGAATAGTCGCCCTTGACGCGCTGGGTGAGATTGGTTTCGGCAAGCGAGGCCAAAACCGTCCCGGTTTCCTCGATCCCGCGATCAACCGTTTCAACCAGGGCATTGACGGAGCCGGCCAGGGCGTTCAGTTCGTTATCGGGGAATCGGGCATCGACTCGCTTCGAGAAATCGCCAGCGATGGCGGAATCGACGACGTTGCCAAAGGCGCTCTGCAGCTCGCTCATCATCTTGCGGCGTGCCTGTTCGTCGGCAACGATGCGAACCGCCTCGGCCTGGCTCATGTCCCGTACCTTCAAGGCGTTCTCGCGGAACACCTCAACAGTGCGCGCCATGACGCCCATTTCGTCCTTGCGGTTGGTGTCGCGCACTTCAACCTCGAGGTTACCCTTTGACAGCTGATCCATGGTGCTTGAGAGACGCGCAATCGGGCGACGGACGATGGCGAGCGACGTGGCAAGAATGACGCCGAGGCTGACGAGCAGGATCAGAACCCCAGCGAGGACGGCAATCTGGACCTGTTCCCAGACCGGCCCCTGGAAAACGGAGGCGGGGATATCGAGGACGGCAGCCCAGGTTTTATTCATGCCAGGCGCGGTGAAGGGATAAATGAGGCGTACGGAGCCATCTGGCATATCGCGGATGACCTGCATTGTCCCCGTGGCCAGGGCCTCGGTAACCTGATCCGCTCCCTGGTCCGCATAGGGTGTGATGAGCTTTGTGCTATCGGGGTGTGCAAGCCAGTTGCCATTGCTGGCGAGCAGAAGGACCTGACCCACCCCAAATGGCTTGAGTTCGGAGATCATGGAGGTCAGATCGGTGAGCTTGATGTCGACGCCGGCGATGCCGACCATCTGATTGTCGACCATCACGGGAACCGAAACGGAGGTCAGCAGTGCATTGGTATTGGACAGATAGGGCGAGGTGATCATCGACTGCTTGGATTCAAGCGGGGCGACGTAGTATTCGGAATCCGGCTTTACCGACCAGGTGGAGAACTCCATCGCACCCGTGTCGTTCTTCGTCCAATAGGCGGTGAAGAGGCCATCGGCATTGGTCCCTTCCGTGCCCGTGAGGATACGGGGCGAGGTGTCGCCCGGCAATTCCATCATCCAGGAGCCGAAGACGAAATCATATTGCGGCGCAACCTGCTTGAGGAGCGCAATCACATCGCTGCGCAGTTTGGCGCCGTCTGTCTCATAGCCGGCTATGCTCGAGGAGAGCGCAGCCCCTGCAGATGTGGCAACCGTGAGCTTGACCGCGACCTGGTTGGCGATATTGGCGGCAGTCTCGGCCGCCAGCGTCATCACGTCGTCTTCAGTGCGGGTTTTGACAGACCACGCGTTATAGGCCGTATAGACGGTCAGGATCGTCGCTATCGAGATGCCTGAAACAAGCAAGAGCTTGCCCGAGATAGTTTTAGACAGATTAAACACGATGACGACACACAGGTTAGCGGCTGAATTGCCCTTCAAGTGTGCGCAATCTTGATCAAAGCTTAGTTAACACAGGTTGCACGGCGCTGAGTGCGCTGGCGATCGCATCGTCACCTGCGCGCTGATGTCTGACTTATCTTGGCAACCACCTTTCGGATATCGCGCTCGGTGTCGCGCAGGTGGACCCGCATGGCTTCGGCTGCGGCGCGGCCATTGCCATCGCGGATGCAATCGAGAATGCGTTGATGGGCGGCGATGGTGTCGTGGGGCGTGTGGCCGCGATCGACGTGGCCACGCTGGCTGATGAAAAAAACCTCGCGAAGGGGTACGGCCATGGCCTCGAACAAATATCCCAAAACACGGTTACCGCTCGCTAAGGCTACCGCTTCGTGAAAGCCGAAGTCGGAGGTGTGGAAGCGGGTCTCGGCGGCTTCGTCTGCGAAGTCATGGGAATCACCGAGGGCGTCGCGCATGCCCTCGAGGGCGCTTTCGATGGCAACGATGCCCGCGCGATTGGCGCGTTTGGCGGCGAGGGTCGCCGACTGGACTTCCAGCGACAGACGTACCTCAACGAGATCGAAAAGGCCCTTTGGATCGGTCCGGACGATGCTCGTCAGGAAGTCGGAAAAGGCGGAGCCGTCGGGCTCGCGCACGACTGCTTTCCGACCCCGCGAAAGCTCGAGAAGTCCGCGGCCAGCAAGGAGTTTTACGGCTTCGCGAATCGTGAGGCGGCTGACCGAATAGCGCTCGGCCAATTCAGCTTCGCTGGGCAGGCTTTGGCCGGGCGCCAGCTCATCGAGAATCTCCCCGGCGAGATGATCGGCCACGGCGCTGGCCGCACTGGCGTAATCGGCACGCGCATCACCGTTGACGAGCGACATATATCCTCCCGAGGTATCTGATACCTTTGACTCCTGCCTACCGTTTTCCGGGTTGTTTTTGGCAGGAATAGGCCGCGCCGATCTGTATGTTATCGATACAGGTTAATGGCAGCAACGGCCCGAAAGCGGGCTTTCTATGCCTAATTTTATATCTTCGACAATCGAAAAAATAACTTTGCGGGAAGCTGCCCCGCTTTACATGCATATCTGATTATCCTAATTTCCCGCCCGTGGCCTTGGAAGGGCCGAGGCGGCTAACGACGCCGTCCGAGCAGGAGGACATCATGCAGTTTCGTTCCTGACCCCGGCAATGCGCCGGCAGGGCAGGGACTATCCGTCCGGAAGCGGCTTTGACCGCGCCGGGGCCGGAGCCGGAAACGAATTGGCCTGATCTCCAAGCCACGCCGAACACATCAAATCACCTCGAAAAATCTAAGGGAGTCGAGACGTGAAGGTTCTGAAATCAATTGCGACGCTGTTTGCCGCTGGTGCCCTGATGGCTACCGCTGCGACCGTTGCTCATGCCCAGGATAAGGGCCAGATCGGCATCGCCATGCCGACGCAGTCGTCGCTCCGCTGGATTTCGGACGGCAACGAACTGAAGTCCGCGCTCGAAGGCAAGGGCTACACCGTCGACCTGCAGTTTGCCGAAGACGACATCCCGAACCAGCTCGCCCAGATCGAAAACATGGTGACCAAGGGCGTCAAGGCGCTCGTCGTTGCTTCGATCGACGGCACCACGCTCTCGGCTGTTCTGCAGCAGGCTGCCGACCAGGGCATCAAGGTCATCGCCTATGACCGTCTGATCCGTGAATCGGGCAATGTCGACTACTACACCACCTTCGACAACTTCCAGGTTGGCGTGCTCCAGGCAAACAGCCTCGTAAAGGGCCTCAAGGAACGTTTCGCCGACACCAAGCCGTGGAACGTCGAACTCTTCGGCGGTTCGCCAGACGACAACAACGCGTTCTTCTTCTATGACGGCGCCATGTCCGTTCTGCAGCCGATGATCGACTCGGGCGACATCGTCATCAAGTCCGGCCAGCAGGGCATGGACCAGGTCGGTACGCTGCGTTGGGACGGTGCTGTCGCCCAGGCTCGCATGGACAACATCCTCTCGGCCAACTACTCGGACGGCAGCCGCGTTGACGGCGTTCTCGCTCCCTATGATGGTCTCTCGCGCGGCATCATCTCGTCGCTCCGCGGCGTTGGCTATGGCTCGGGCGACCTCGCATGGCCGATCATCACCGGCCAGGACGCTGAAGCTCCGTCGGTGAAGGCTATCATTGCCGGCGAACAGTATTCGACCATCTACAAGGACACCCGCGAACTGGCCAAGACCACTGCCGACCTCGTCGACACCGTGGTTTCGGGCGGCACGCCGGAAGGCCTCGACACCACCACCTATGACAATGGCGTCAAGGTTGTGCCGTCGATCCTGCTGACCCCCTATGAAGTCGATGCGACCAACTACAAGGAACTGGTCGTCGACTCGGGCTACATCAAGGAAGAAGACCTGCAGTAATCACTGCGGTTCATTCGAACCAGGGGCTCCGCGGCGACGCGGGGCCCTTTCGAAATTGAATTTTCCTGGGTTGGGCAAGAGCGCGGCAAGGCGATTTTTCCCAACCCAGGTGTCACCCTGGCCAAGGCCGAACCGACCCGGTCAGCGACGGTCTCCGGCCTTTGCCGGGGTGACAATCAAGGGTGCGAGCGCGGCCTGACCCGCTGGTACGCCTAGTCAAGAACAGGGCCCTTTATGACCAACACCATTCTTGAGATGCGCAGCATCACCAAGACCTTTCCCGGCGTTAAGGCGCTGTCGGACGTCAATCTCGACGTTCGGGAAGGCGAAATCCACGCCATCTGCGGCGAGAACGGGGCCGGTAAATCGACCCTGATGAAGGTGCTGAGCGGGGTTTATCCGCATGGGACCTATGAAGGACAGATTTTCTACAAGGGTGAGGAACAGCAGTTCCGCTCCATTCGTGACAGCGAGCACAAGGGCATCGTCATCATCCACCAGGAGCTGGCGCTGGTGCCGCTGCTCTCGATCGCCGAGAACATCTTTCTCGGTAACGAGCAGGCGAAAAATGGCGTGATCGACTGGGACGAGACCCGGGACGGGGCGCGCAAGCTCCTTTCCATGGTCGGTCTCTCGGAAGACCCCGATACGCTCGTGACCAATATCGGCGTCGGCAAGCAGCAGCTGGTCGAAATCGCCAAGGCGCTGTCTAAGCAGGTGCAGCTTCTCATCCTTGACGAGCCGACAGCCTCTCTGTCGGAAAAGGACAGCCAGGCGCTGCTCGACCTCTTGATGGAATTCCGCAAGCAGGGGATCACCTCGATCATCATCAGCCACAAGCTGAACGAGATCTCGCGCATTGCCGACCGCGTCACCGTTATCCGCGACGGCCGCACCATTGAGACGATGGAAAACGAAGAGATCACCGAAGACCGCATCATCACCTCGATGGTGGGCCGCTCGCTCGACGATCGCTACCCGAACCGCGAGCCCAAGATCGGCGAGACGATCCTCGAGGTTAAGAACTGGTCGGTCTATCACCCCCAGCACCGCGACCGTCAGGTTATCAAGAATGTCGACATCACCCTGCGCAAGGGTGAAGTCGTCGGCATTGCCGGGCTAATGGGCTCGGGCCGCACTGAATTCGCGATGAGCCTTTTCGGCAAATCCTGGGGCCAGAAGATCACCGGCGAAGTCTTCATGCATGGCCAGAAGATCGATACCGGCACGGTGGGGCGCGCGATCCGCAACGGCATTGCCTATGCCACTGAAGACCGCAAGACCTTCGGGCTCAACCTCATCGATCACATCAAGAACAACACGACCATCGCCAACCTGCCAGGTGTGTCGCGCTGGGGCGTGATCGATGACCTCGCCGAGCTCGATGTGGCCAACGACTACCGCAAGAAGACCAATATCCGCTCTTCGAGCGTCTACCAGGCCGTTGGCAATCTTTCGGGCGGCAACCAGCAGAAGGTCGTGCTTTCGAAGTGGCTCTATGCCAATCCGGATGTGCTGATCCTCGACGAGCCAACGCGCGGCATCGACGTTGGCGCCAAATATGAAATCTACACCATCATCAATCAGCTGGCCGCGCAGGGCAAAGCCATCCTGGTGATCTCTTCGGAAATGCCGGAACTGCTCGGCATCACCGACCGACTTTACGTAATGAACGAAGGCCGCATCGTTGGCGAAATGCCGACCAGCGAAGCGAGCCAGGAAAAGATCATGCGCTCCATCGTGCGCGCTGAAGGAAAAGCATCATGACCGTTCAAACTGCACCGACCGGCACTCCGGCCGATCAGACCAAATCCCAGGAGCTGAGCTTCTTCGGGGCCGTTCGCGCCAATATGCGCGACTATGGCCTCTTGCTGGCGCTCATCCTCATCATGGTGTTCTTCCAGTATTTCACCGCTGGCGTGCTCTTCAAGCCGGTGAACCTGACCAATATCATCCTGCAAAACAGCTACATCATCGTGATGGCGCTCGGCATGCTGCTCGTCATCGTTGCTGGCCACATCGACCTTTCGGTCGGCTCGGTTTCAGGCTTTGTCGGCGCTCTCGCGGCCATGCTCATGGTCGGCTGGCGCTTCCCACCGGAACTGGCGTTTCTGGCCAATCCGATCGTGGCGGGCATCATCTGTCTCATCGTCGGCGCGGCGATCGGGGCGGCGCAGGGCTATCTCATCGCCTATCACAAGATCCCCAGCTTCATCGTGACGCTGGCCGGCATGCTCATCTTCAAGGGCCTTTCGCTTGCGATCCTCGCCGGCAAGTCGGTTGGTCCGTTCCCGACTGAATTCCAGCTGCTTTCGGCTGGCTTCATCCCCGACGTGATCGGGCCAACGACGCTGGTTGCCGCCAGCGAAGGCGTGCAGCCGCTGGTTCTGCATACGACGACGATGGTGATCGCTATCGTGGCCGTGGTCGCGACCGTGTTCTTCGCCATCCGGACGCGTGCCCGCCGCAAGGCTCGTGGCTATGATGTCGAGCCGTTCAGCCTCTTTGTCGTCAAGAACGTCGTCATCGCGGCGCTGGTCTTGTTCTTCGCCTATATGCTGGCATCCTATCGCGGCCTGCCGAACGTGCTCGTCGTCATGGGTATCCTGATTGCGTTCTTCGTGTTCCTCACCAAGCGCATGACCTTTGGCCGCCGCATTTATGCTCTGGGTGGTAACCTCAAGGCCGCCGCGCTTTCGGGCATCAAGACCGAACGCACAACCTTCTACATCTTTGCCATCATGGGTGCGCTTGCCGCTCTCGCCGGCATGATCTACGCGGCTCGCCTCAATTCGGCGACGCCCAAGGCCGGACAGGGTCTCGAGCTCGACGTGATCGCGGCCGTGTTCATCGGCGGTGCTTCGGCTCTTGGCGGTGTCGGTGCCGTGGCCGGCGCGGTCATCGGTGCGTTCATCATGGGTGTGATGAACAACGGCATGTCGATCATGGGCGTCAACATCGATTGGCAGCAGATGATCAAGGGCGTCGTGCTGCTCGCAGCCGTGTTCTTCGACCTCTACAACAAGAACCGCTCAGCCTGAGTTCTCGGGCATTGAAGTTTGGGGCCGCCGGAGACATCCGGCGGCCCTTTTTTGTTTTCAGGCTGATTCAGGAAGGCGGGCGATCACTTTGATTTCAAAATCAAAACCAGCGAGCCAATTGACGCCGACAGCGGTCCAATTGGGATAGGGCTTAGTATTAAAGTGGCGGGCTTTTACGGCCATCACCGTCTCGAACTGACTTTTGGGATCGGTGTGGAATGTGGTGACGTCGACAATGTCATCAAGCGTTGCGCCAGCAGCGGCGAGGACAGATTTGAGGTTTTGGAAGGCGCGCTCGACCTGATCGGCAAAGTCCGGTTCGGCAGTGCCATCGGGACGGGTGCCGACCTGACCGGAGACGAAGAGCAGATCGCCAGAGCGGATGGCGGCCGAATAACCATGGGCTTCATAGAGGGCGTGGCGTTCGGCGGGGAAGACGGGGTCGCGGGTGGCCATGAAGGGCTCCAATCACTGGTTTGGGTGCGGGCTTTCAGCAGCACGCAGGATTTGATATACGAGGCGTATGTAACGAAGTACGAACCGTATGTCAAATTCAGATACGGTCCGTATGTGAATGAGGTGCATGGCCATGGCTAACAAGCGCATTGCGATGATGGAGGAAAACCGCGCCAAGCTGATCTCAGCGGGGCGGGCGGCTTTTGCCGAGCACGGTTATGCCGGGGCATCGATGGACGACTTGACGGCGGCGGCGGGGCTGACACGTGGGGCGCTCTACCATAATTTTGGGGACAAGAAGGGTCTGTTCGCCGCAGTGGTCGAGGAGATCGACGGCGCCATGGCTGCAAAGGCGCAGGCAATCGGGGCGAAGAAGGACGATCCCTGGGAGGGGCTGTTGGCGGAAGGCGCGGCCTATATCGAAATGGCGCTCGATGCGGAAGTGCAGAGGATCGTTTTGCTCGATGGTCCTTCAGTGCTGGGAGACCCGTCGCAATGGCCAAGCCAGAATGCGTGTCTGCAGGCAACGCGGGCTACACTCGAGCGACTGATGGCTGAGGGGCGGGTGAAGCCGGTGGACGTCGAGGCGGCGGCGCGGCTGATCAATGGGGCGGCGCTGAACGCGGCGCTTTGGGTGGCGGCGAGCGCAGACCCGGGGACGACGCTGCCGCGGGCGATCGGGGCGTTCAATGCGTTGGCGTCTGGACTGCTCAAGAGGTCGAATCGAAGCGGCGAAATTGTGGAAACGGCGCTGGTTCCTTGATCAGAAAGCAGCGACGCTTCGATTTTAGTTCGCAGAAGCTACGGGACAATTAGCCGGCGTAGGTGACGGCGATGTCAAAGACCCAGGTTATGCCGAAGCGGTCGGTAAGCATGCCATAGAGCGGGCTCCAGCCGGAGGGGGCAAGCGGCTGGATGATTGTCGCGTCTTCCGAGAGCGCCTGCCAATAGCGCGTGATCTCTTCGCTGTCCGTGCCGCGGATTGACACGAAGACGGGCGTGATTCCGGGCTCGAAGGGGCGCGAGGCGGGCACGTCGAAGGCCATGATGCGAAAGCCTTCTGCGCTTTCGACCTGGCCATAGGCGACAAGGTCGGCCTCCTCGGAGGGGAAGGAGGGATAGGCCTGGCTGTGCGTCGC
>CAJYKO010000129.1 GCA_913775215.1 uncultured Devosia sp.
CGACGAACTCCTCGCCATCGAAGCCGAATGGCCAAATTTTACCTTGCGCCTCGCCCTTACCCGCGACACGCCCAGCCGACCCGGCGACTACGCTCGCCGCGTCGATGGCCCGATCATCATGGAAACGATCACAACCCTCGGCGCTCCGCCGAGACACAACTTCATCTGCGGCAGCAACGCCTTCGTTAACGTCGCCGCCGACCGCGCGGTCGAGGCCGGTCTTCCCGCCGAGATCATCCGAACCGAGCGCTATGGCTAGGCGCGGATCACCCGTCCCTCGGCATCGAACAGATGCACCTGCCCCTCGGGCAGCGCGATATGCATCTCCTGATGCAATTGCAGATCCGGCGCACCGTCGAGTTTGATCGTGACAGTCTCGCCATTGGGCAGTTCGACATAGGCCAGCGCATATTCGCCGAACTGTTCGATCACCGCGAGCGTCCCACTTAGATGCGCGGTTTCCGGGCTCGCCAGTTCGAGATGCTCTGGCCGTGCGCCGATGGTTTTCACCTTCGACACATCCACGCCGCTCAATGTTAACGGAATGTTACCCGGAAGCCGCAGCTGATTGCCCTCAGGCGTCACCTTGATAAAGTTCATCCGCTGGCTGGCAATGAACCCGGCGACGAAGGTGTTGACCGGGTTACGATAGAGCTCGAGTGGCGAGCCCACCTGCTCGATATTACCTGCATTCAGCACCACGATCCGATCGGCCAACGTCATGGCCTCGACCTGGTCATGCGTCACGTAAATCATTGTGGCATCAAGCGTATCGTGCAGCCGCGCGATCTCGACCCGCGTCTGTGCGCGCAGGGATGCGTCAAGATTTGACAGCGGCTCATCGAACAAAAACACCTTCGGATTGCGCACGATCGCCCGGCCGATTGCCACGCGCTGGCGCTGTCCGCCAGAGAGCGCCTTGGGCATGCGATCAAGATAAGGCTCGATCTGCAAAATCCGCGCCGCCTCCTTAACCCGCTGATCGACCTCTTCTTTCGGCGTCTTCTTGAGTTTGAGTCCAACGGCCATGTTCTCGTAGACCGTCATATGCGGATAAAGCGCATAAGACTGGAACACCATGGCAATGCCGCGCTGGGGCGAGGGCACGTCGTTTACGACGCGCCCTTCGATCGAAACCTCCCCGTCCGTAATCGGTTCGAGCCCGGCAATCATGCGCAGCAGCGTCGATTTCCCGCAGCCCGAAGGCCCGACAAAAACAACGAATTCCCCGCTTTTGATATCGAGATCGACCCCATGGACCACCTCGAGATTCCCATAGGATTTTCTGACTTTGCGGAGCGTCACATCGGCCATGAAAACCTCCTCAAACTTCCAAAAGCAGTGTCGTGATTTCGAAGGGGCGCAGCTTCAAGGTCACGCTATTGTCCTTGATTGCCAGGGGCTTGCTGGGCTCTTCTTCCATCAGGTTGACCGTGCGGACGCTTCTAACCTTGACCCCGAAGGAAATGGTCGCCTCGGCGCGGATATTGGCGTGCTCAAACACTCGCAGCACCACGGCGTCGGACTTTTCGGCCTTTTTGACTGTCTCGATGGTGACGTTATCCACGTCCACCTGGGCAAAGCTAAACTGGGCAAGTTCATCCGCCTTCGCTGCTGAAGGCGTCAGATTGCCGATCACGGCGAGGGGGTTGTTGAAGCGTTCGGCCGCGCGATGCACTTGGGCCAGGTCTGCTACGCCTTCATGGATGAAAAGAGCGTAGCGGATGCGATGTTCGCCGAGATCGGCATCGGGGCTCGGGAAGGTCGAACCGCGCACCAGCGTCAGCCGCACCGACTGCTCGTGGCAGTCATAGGCATATTTGCTGTCATTGATCAGCGCCGCGCCGAAATCGGCTTCGGAGATGTCCACCCAGCGATGCATCGAGGCCTCGAACCGCGCGCGGTCCCAGGTCGTGTTGCGATGGGTCGGCCGCTTGACGTGGCCAAACTGGATTTCCGAACGGATTTCGGAGGTGTTGAGATCAAACGGGAACTGCGCCTTGATGACCTGCTGCCGCTCCTGCCAGTCGATGAAGGTGTCGAACTCCACCTGACGCGCACCGGCGGCAAGCGAAATCACCTGCACAATCAATGACTTCTGATATTTCCGTTCGACCCGGATAGCCGCGCGATGCGGCCCGGTTTCGACGACGGAAATCTTGGTCGGGCTATCGGCGAGCGGCCAGAACTGCTCCTCGAAATAGCGGTCGATATCCCAGGCGTCCCATTCCATGGGCTTGTCTTCATAGGCAATCAGGCGGTTGGCCGTCTTGCCCAGCGCCAGCACATCGCGCTGCCGCTTCTTGTCGAAAATCCCGGTGATTTCGCCGGACTTGTCGAAGTCGACGCGGATCAGGTCGTTCTCGAGATGCTTTTCGGAAACCGAAACGCTTGAGGTCATGACGAGCGGCCCGGCCGTGACCTGCGCCGCCGTCCAACCGAGCGCTGCGATATTGCGCACTGGCGCCACAGATTCCGTCGTGCCATCGGCACGGGTAATGGTCTGGATCGGGGTCGAACCATTGGCCGTCGCCAGCGCATTGCCATCGGCAACCTGGCCGAGGCTCACCAGTTCCGCCCGGTTCTGGCTCGTGAAATTGAGTACGCGAAGCTGGTCCTTGCCGGGCTTGGCAAAGGCCTGCGCTGCTGCGTGCCAAGGCCCGTTTTGGGACGAGAGCGTCGAGAAGATGCGGCCATATTCTTCGTCGCTATCGACATAGACTTCCGGAATGGACGTGCCCGGCAGGATGTCGTGAAACTGATTGATCAGCACCAGTTCCCAGAATTCGGCAAGCGTTTCAGTGGGATAGGCATGCCCCGCCTCTTTCAGCGCCATCACGCCAACGAATTCGAGCTCCCGCAAGCGCCGTTCGGCATTGCGGTTATTGGCCTTGTTCTTAGCCACCGAAGTCAGCGTGCCGCGGTGATACTGAAGATAAAGCTCGCCATTCCAGGTTGGAAACTTCGCTGGATTAGCGTTCATCGCCGCTCCGAGGCGATCGAGGAAGGGCACGATGCCCTCGAGCTTGACCTTGGGCGCGCCGGGAATGCCGCGTTCAAGGCGCGTACCACGCTCGATCATGGCGCGCGTCGGCCCACCGCCGCCATCGCCATAGCCGTAGGACATGACCACCTGATCATAGGCTGCCTTAGGCTCATAGCGCTTCCACGCGCCCATGGTCTCCGAGACCGAAAGGTCACCATTATAGGTCGTGAAAATCTGTTCGCTGTCATACCTTTGCGCGGTGATGAGCTGCGCCTTGGTCACCGTCCCATCGATACCGCGCCAGAAGAAGGTGTCATAGGGATGCCGGTCGGTGTCGTTCCATGAAAGCTTGGACGTCACGAAATATTCGAGCCCGGACTTCTCCATGATCTGTGGCAGGTTTGCCGAGTAGCCAAAGGTATCCGGCAGCCACACCGTCTTCGGCGTCACCTTGAAGTTTTCGATATGGAAGCGACGGCCGCGCATGATCTGGCGGACCAGCGATTCACCCGAGGCGATATTGACGTCCGGCTCCACCCACATGGCGCCTTCGATCTCGAACTGCCCGGATTTCACCTTCTTGAGCATGCGCTCCCAGATTTCCGGATAGTCCTTCTTCAAAAAGTCGAAGAGCACCGACTGGTTGTACATGAAGACGAACTGCGGATATTCCTCCATCAGGTTGAGGACCGTGGCAAAGCTACGGCCCGTCTTGTCGCGCGTATGCATCACGCGCCAGAGCCAACCCACGTCGAGATGGGTCGAGCCTACCGCCGTGATCTGCGGCTGCACTTCGGTATCGACGAGATCGTAGATTTCTTTGGCGATCTTTTCGGCAGCCGGCAGGCCAGCCTCAAAAGCGTCCGTGTGCCCATCGCGGCGATCGAGCGCCCGCAATGCACGGTCGACGATGTTCAATATCGCCTGACGCCGAGGATCATTCTGATAGAGCCGCACCGCCACATCGAGTGGCGTTTGCAGGTCGTAGTAGAGCTTTTCGGCGCGTTCATTGCGCACGAAGAAGTCGACTTCAAAGCCCACCAGCGGTCGATCAAAGAACGTAAAGGCGTTGACCAGAATGACGTGCTTGTTGCCCGGCTTGGCATTGCGCTCGATGACGAGTTCGGTGTGATTGCCGTCCAGCGCCTGCGCGATTTTTCCGTCCAAATAGGCGAGACATTGCGGGTCGGTGGAACCGGGCCGGTCCTGCCACTGGCTCGTGAAGTGCGCGACGAAAACCTTGCCCTTGGCGTCCTCGGGCACGGTAATTTCAGCTGCAAACCAGGTGTGTTCCTGATGCTTGGCCCAGACAGAATGGCGGCCGAACTTTTCCCAGTTCTTCCAATCTGCCTTCAGCGCCTCGGCCGCCGAAAAACCATCGGCGCGTTGCACATGCCATTGGAACGGCACATTGGCGATCGGCGTGCGGATTTTCTTTTCGAGATCGGCGCAGAGGCGGAGCAGCTTGCCTTCCATCTTGAGGTCGTCATCGAGAAGACCGAGCTTGGTGGATTGGGGATTGGAATAGGTCATCCTTTGACTCCGACGCCGGCGAACCCTGTGTTCATGTTCCGCCGCAACAAGAAATAGACGGCGATGGCAGGCGCCGCATAGAGAATGGAAAAGGCCGTGAGGAAGCCATAGTTGATGGCGCCCTGCTGGCCGAACGCTGCGTAAAGCCCAACGGACATCGGGAAAGCGTCTTGCACACGCGCAAAGATCAACGGCAGCAGGAACTCGTTCCACGCCCCGGTGAAGCTGAAGAACCAGACCACCGCGATGCCGGCGCGCGACATGGGCAACACGATTTTCGTGACGATCTGAAGAAGGCTCGCCCCCTCGACATAGGCCGCCTCTTCAAGCTCGATGGGCACCGTGTCGAAGAAGTTCTTCAATAGTAGCAGGGTGAAGGGCAGATTGAGGATCGTCAGCGCGATGATGACGCCGAGCTGATTGAGGAGGCCCGAGCGCTGCGCCGCAAAATAGAGCGGCACGAGCACACCGGCTGATGGCAACATGCGGAGAAGCACGAGCGTCCAGAGAAAAGCATTCCGCCCCGGAATTCTGAGCCGGGACAGCGGATAGGCCGCCGAAATCCCGACAACCACCGAAAGCGTTGCGGTACCCGCCGCAATGATCAGCGAATTCAGGAACTGCCGGCCGGCATTGCCGCTGACGGCGAGCCCAAAGTTGTCAAAGCTAAAGGCGCGCGGAAATTCGAGCTGGCCGGTCGAAAGCGGGTTGAAGGCGTTGAGGAGCAGCCAGGAAAAGGGGCTGACCCAGATCACCGCCATGAAAGTTAGGGCAATGGCGGTGAGGCGCGAGGGGCCGGTATTGTCCATTATTTGGGCTCCCGCAGAAGACGAAGATAAAAGAGCGACAGGAAGCCGACGATCAGCAGCATGGCGACCGAGATCGCCGAG
>CAJYKO010000130.1 GCA_913775215.1 uncultured Devosia sp.
GCCACCGTCGCGACCTATAAGGACCTGATTGCGCTCGCGACCGCCAAGCGCGATGTGCTGGTCAAATTGGCGCTCGAATCCCAGATGCGGCCAATCTCCTTCGAGCAGGGCCGCATCGAAGTGGCGCTGGCCGAGAATGCCGATCCAGGCATGATCGCGACGCTCTCAGCGCGTCTCCAGACCTGGACCGGTCAGCGTTGGCTCGTCATGGTCTCGACCAAGCCGCCGGAAGGCAAAACCATCCGGCAGGAGCGCGAACAGCGCAAGCAGGAGGCGACGGCCGCGGCTCATGAAGACCCGCTAGTCAAAGCTATTCTTGAAACCTTTCCCGGGGCCAAGCTCGTTAACGTCACCGTGCGTGACGACGAAGCTGCGCCCGCAGAAATCGCCGCCGCACCAATCGAAGAGGACGACGAATGAAAGACATCATGGGCATGATGAAGGCCGCCAGCGAAATGAAGGGCAAGATGGAGGCCATGCAGGCCGAGCTTGCCGATATGGTCGTTGAAGGCCGCTCCGGCGGTGGCCTCGTCACCGTGGCGCTCTCCGGCAAAGGTGATCTAAAGGGCCTCAAGATCGACCCATCGCTCGCCAATCCGTCTGAGATCGAAGTGCTCGAAGACCTGATCGTTGCAGCATTCAACGACGCCAAGAGCAAGAGCGAAACCGAAGTCCAGCGCAAGATGAGCGAAGTGACGGCTGGTTTGCCCATCCCGCCCGGCATGAAGTTTCCGTTCTAAAACTCTCCCAACCGCAGCGTCATTCCCGCGAAAGCGGAAATCCCGTTCTGAGATCCCCGCCTTCGCGGGGATGACGCCCTGGCTGTTTCAATCTCTGAGCCAAGTCGCAAAAAATGTCCGGCGGACCTGAAATCGAGCAACTGATCCAGCTTCTGGCCCGGCTTCCGGGCCTGGGGCCGCGCTCGGCCAGGCGCGCCGTTCTGCATATGATCAAGAAAAAGGAGCAGCTCATGCTGCCCCTTTCGGCTGCGCTCGATCGCGCTGTCGCGGCCGTCCGGACGTGCGAAGTCTGTGGCAATGTCGATACGACAAGTCCCTGCTCGATCTGTTCCGATCCGCGCCGCGGCGAAAGCGGCATTCTGATCGTCGTCGAAGACGTGTCCGACCTCTGGGCGCTCGAACGCGCCGGGGCAGGGCAGGTGCGCTATCACGTCCTCGGCGGCGTGCTTTCGCCACTCGATGGCATCGGGCCGGATGATCTCAATCTCGATAGTCTGGCGCGGCGGGCAGGGGACTATTCCGAAATTGTCCTCGCAATGAATGCGACGGTCGATGGCCAGACCACGGCGCATTACATCACCGACCGGCTGGGGCCGGGGGCGAAGGTGACGCGATTGGCCCATGGCGTGCCGATCGGCGGCGAGTTGGATTATCTGGACGAGGGTACCTTGAGCCAGGCGCTGCGGGCACGAACGCAGATTTAAGGCTCGCGGAAATTACTGCGGCAGCTCCAACACCGCCCGCACCCCCGGGCCATTATCCTCGATCCTGAACGTCCCGCCATGAAGACGCGCCACGGCATTGACCAGCGCCAGCCCCAGACCCGATCCGGGTTCCGATCGGCTCTTTTCGAGCCGCACGAAGCGTTCCAGCACCCGCAGACGATCGGCTTCCGGAATGCCCGGCCCGTTATCGGCGACGATGATCACAACCTGACCGCCCTCGCGAGTCAAATCCACTGTGATCTTGCCAGCGCTGCCATCCTCGGGCTTGGCATATTTCATCGCGTTTTCGAGCAGGTTCACCATGGCCTGGCCGATCAGTTCGCGATTGGCGCGCAGTGTGACGCCATCTGAAACCCGGGTTTCGATGGCGATGCCGTCGTCCTCTGCAGCCGGGGTATAAAGTTCGGCCATGTCTGCAACGATGGCGCTGACATCGATCTCTGATAACGCACCGGAAGGCGCTCCTGCTTCGACGCGAGCGATCATCAGCAGCGCGTTGAACGTCTGAATCAGCTTGTCGCTTTCTTCGATGACGGTTTCCAGCGCCATCTCCTTGGTCTCGGGGCCGGCAGTGTCCCGCAGCGCGCCTTCGGCCTGGTTGCGAAGACGCGTCAGCGGCGTCTTGAGGTCATGCGCGACATTGTCCGTGACTTCCTTGAGCCCTTGCAAAAGCTGCTCGATGCGGTCGAGCATGGCGTTGAGATTGCGCGCCAACCCATCGAATTCGTCATTGCGCTTGGTGATCGGCACGCGCTCGGAGAGATTGCCCGACATGATCTTGGTCGAGGTATCGCGAATGGTGTCGATGCGCTTGAGGACACGCCGGGCCGTCAGCCCACCGGCAAAGATCGAAAAGACGATGATGCCGACGACACCGACCAGAAAACTCTGGAGGATGATCGCCGAATAGCCGCGCCGCTCGACGACGTCGCGGCCGACGACGAGCCGCATGCCATTGTTGAGCTCGACCGAGCGCACCAGCGCCACGCCGCCGCGCTTGGGCGGATCGGGCGGGCCTGCAGCAGGTCCTCCCGAAGGTCCTGCCTCTGGGCCGAGAGGATCAGGCCGGTCATAATCGAAACTATAAACGCCGGGATCGATCAGCACATCGGGCGGCACCTGGGTCATGTTACCAAGCAGATATTGCCCCGAAGCATCGCCGAGAAAATAGACGCCGGGTCCCGGCTGGCTCGAGAGGCGATTGAGCGCAAAGGCGAGCGCGCGAATGCCCTGCGTCGCCTCGATGCGTTGAAAGAGGCGCACTTCGCGGTCGATGTCGTCGGCTTGCTGGCGCTGGATCTGCACGCTCGATTGCCAGCCGATAAA
>CAJYKO010000131.1 GCA_913775215.1 uncultured Devosia sp.
TCTGTTCGGCAGAAAAGCCCTCTCAATATGCGCGATGGTCTCAAATAGAGCGCCGCTGCCGAGTTCCGCCATTGTAAGGTGGAGCACGACAGCCCCATGGACTGCCGCCCAGAGCGCGTGGGCAAGAGCTGTGTCGCCTTCAGTCTCGAGATGAGCTTCTAGGTCTCCGGAAATCATTGCGGCGCGAACAAATTCTCTCAGGATAGTCAGAGGCGCCGTCATTTCAGCGCTTTCCATCGCCCTCATGTAGCCGGAAGGATCGTGCTCCATGAACACGGTCCTAAACCGGTCGGTGTCTGCAAGCGCAAAGCGTGCGTACACAGCCAATGCGCTTGCAATTGCCTCAAGGGGTGGGCTGCCGTGCTCCTTGACAGCCAAGAGGGTAGCGTTGAGCTCACCTATAGCCCGACGAGAATACTCCCAGATCAACTCATCCTTGCTCGGGAAATAGCGATATAGTGCTGCCGGGGTCAGGCTCACACTCTTCCCGATGACGCGCATGGATAACCCTCGAAGTCCAACTTCGGCAACGAGGCGACCCGTGTTCTCAAGAATTAGATCGCGAGTCGCTTCGAACTGCGCGTCGCTCATCTGGTGGCGTGGCATACCTTGCCTCTCGTTTGACTATCAATTTTCAGAGCTTGTTCGCGCTTCTGTCAAATGCCTTCGAATTATTCTGCCTAGGGATTATTCGGCCCACCAAAAGCCTGGATTGCATAAGCGCTAAAGGATCGGGGCGGGCGTCCGAGAGCGCGCCTTACGCCATCCGCGGGTGCGACGTTGCGCCCATCCAATGTCGTTTGGAGAACATACATGCTCAGCGCGATAGCGTCTTCCGGGTAGCCAAGTTCGCTCATCTGAGATCGAAAGGCATCGGCTGAAAGGGATCGATATTCGATAGTGCTGCCTGACGCCGCCTGCAGGATTGCCACAGCTTCTTCAAACGACAAGGCGTCTGGGCCAGTCAGTTCGTACAACTGGTTCTTGTGATCGCCTCCCAAAAGTGCGGCGACGGCGACGTCTGCAATGTCGTCGGCGTCGATGAAAGGTTCCTTCGCCAGTCCTTCAGGTAGACTGACTTGTCCGGCCAAAACCGCGTCCGCCAAAAAGCCTTCGCTGAAATTTTGATGGAAGAAGCCGGCGCGCAGGATTGTCCAGTCGAGCCCGGACATACGCAAGGCAGCCTCGGCTTGCTCAGCCTCCGGCTCGCCGCGGCCAGTCAGGAAGACGACATGATCGAGGCCGGCTTTGAGAGCGGCCGCGAAGAAGCGGGAAACCGCTTCAACTGCACCGGGCACCGCGAGATCAGGCTGATAGCTTACATAGGCCCGATCGGCTCCCTGCAAAGCGGCGGGCCAGGTCGTTTCATCGGTCCAGTCGAAGACTATTGCCGAGCTGCGCGATAGTCCTCGGACTGGTCGCCCTGCCTTGGTCAGCTTGTCGAGCACACGGCGTCCGGTTTTACCGTTCTCTGCGATAACGAGCGTCAACGATTGATCTGCTTTTGTCATGGTCATCTTGCGAACCTGTTGTTTTGATAAAATAGAGAATGGGCGTGGCGCACTTGCGCACTCACATCCCGGCGTTCGCGAGTTGGCGGGCCGGCGTGTTGGCGAGAACGCGAAACACCATGCCTTCGGCCCACCGCATGAAATCGGGGCGTGGCGCTGCATAATGCAGGTAGGTTAAAGCGCCTTGGTCCTCGACCGATCCTGGCAGAACGAGTTCCTTGACGATGCCGCCGATGGCCGTGCCGAGCCCCATTCCATGGCCAAAACAGCACTGAACCATGATCACGTTTCCGACCTTACCCATCGGTGCGATGATCGGGCGCTCTTTCGCAGGGCCCGTTATGGCCCCCGACCAGAAGCAGTCGACGTCGCTGGGAGAGAGGAAGGGGTAGCGTTTCCGCAGTTCCGCGACGATGCCAGCCGCCCTGTCGTCTTCCATCCTGGGTGTGAGACGATCCTGCGCCCGCGGAATGGTGAATTTGCCGCCGCCGAAGAGGAACACGCCGCTGGGCAATAGGCGCTGCCAGAAAACCTTACTGCCCTCGAGCCGCGATGCGACGTCGGTTGCCGATCCGAAAACAGTACCGATCCGACCTGCGATGTCGGGGGGCAGAGGTCGCGTTGCCAAGGCGTGAATATGGACAGGCAACGAATGGCCAAGTGCGTTGATGCCCAAGCTACTGGTGAACCCGTTGACACAAATGACTGCCTTTTGCGTCGATATATAGCCATTGCGCGTTCGAACGCGGACGATTGAACCATCGTCTACGCTCACCACGGCACTGTTCTCATAAATTTTCACCCCAGCGCGCAGGGCGAGCGTTTTCAGGGCTTCGACATACTTTGCAGGGTTCACAGTCCATTGCCGGATACGACCGGCACCGAAGGTTGGTGCGCTTGTTATCCTTACCTTATCGGGTGAGACGAAGTCGCAGTCGTATCCAAGCTGCTTCAACTCGGCCAAATTGGATAGAAGCAGTTTCCTGTTCTTTTCTTCTTTGACGATCTTCCAGTTGTCGCGGACCTCGAATTCGGCGTCGAGACCCTCCGCTTTCAGAGTCTCCCCCATCTCGTAGATCGCGTTTTCGGCAAAGCGGACCATCTGCCGACGCTGATCAAGCGAGAATCCCGGATAATCCCAAACCGTGGTTAGGACGCCAAAATTCTTGGTGCTCGACTGCGCGCCGATTGCGCCTCGATCGATGAGCGCCACGTCGGCACCAGCTTTTCTGAGCTCCAGGGCAGTCGAGAGGCCATTGATGCCGCCTCCAACCACAACAACATCAGCCACTTGGTGCCCTTGCAACGATGGCTGTGTGGCTTGGATGGGGGCGTGGGACCAATGGCTATGAACCAACTTCTGCATAGCGACACTCCATTAATGAACGCGTTCATAGAACGATGTTCACTAAATATCGTACATCAATTCTTTTTCAAGAGCGAAGTGCTGAAATTCAGTTGGAATACTTAAGGCTCAGCCGGCGATCAGGAGCGAATTTAGCGGCCACGCGTGGCTATCTGGATGAGGCTCTGAGCATGAATGTGCAAGATTGCCACTCGGGGCTGAAGGCTGTTGCCTCTGTTCGACGTCATCGACGTGCGAAAAAGCAGCGCTGAAGGAAAGGCTCGGCGCTTATCGACAAAGATGGCCTGAGGCCTCGAAAAGGAGTGCAGTCGACGTCTCATTTGAGGCATCGCGGACCTACCAGA
>CAJYKO010000132.1 GCA_913775215.1 uncultured Devosia sp.
AAGCCGCCTGGCACGATCGAGTGGGAATGAGAATCAGGGTTTTTGAGCAAGGTGCAGCCGCACCTTGCCGCGAACCTCTTTTAACGTTGCTTGTAACTGATTGATCTGAGACGGCGACGGCAACTCCGGCGCATAGCGGCTCATCAGATATTCCCGTGTTTCGGACATGCTTGTGAGATGCTTTCGCGTTGACTTGCGCAGCACAAGCTTGTGCTCGTCGAGCAGGTTGGTTCGTTGCGCTAAACTGTGGCGCATGCCGCGAATTTGAGCTGCCGTGACGCCTTTCGAGAGAAGAAAGGCGTTGAGATAAAGTTCGATTGCATGAATGGCGAGGAGCCGAAACGGTGAGGACGAGGCGCGCTCGCCTTTGCGAACGTTTTGCACTGTCAGTCCCGCTGCCTGCCAGTACTCATCGGCGAGCGCGGCTAGCTGCGCAGAGCTTGCAAGCTCACCAGGATAGACGGATTTTTCTGCGCCCGTACTAGTCTTCAAATTGCTGCCCCCCCCCGATGACTTGAACATGGTCTAGAAAAGCGACACAGCAAGAGTGGCTGTGCAGATGCGGTTAACAGAGGGCAATTGCCAAGCCGCAATTTGCATTCCGGGGGTAGCGTGCTAAACACGCGCGAAATTGCGTGAGACCCAGAGACCGCCATGGCCGAGGACAATATTTTCCGTGAAGTTGACGAGGAGCTGCGCTCCGATCGCATGCGCGCGCTTTGGCGACGCATCGCGCCCTTCGTCATCGGCGCGGCTGTGGCTATTGTCGCCATTGTGGCGGTCAATGAAGGATGGGCCTGGTATAGCAATAGCCAGTCTTCCCAGTCGTCAGAAGAGCTTTACGCAGCGATCGATAGCGCCAGCAAGGATGACCTGACTGCGGCTAAGGCCGAACTCGATACCTTGGCAGCCAATGGCACCGGCGGCTATCCTGTTCTCGCCGAATTTGCCAAGGCTGCCCTTCTTGCCAAAAGCGGCGATAGCGCAGGCGCCGTGGCTGCTTACGACAAGCTGGCCAACGATCAATCCAACGTTCGCCTCCGCGAACTTGCTCTGCTTCAGGCCGCTGCCATTCTGGTCGATACCGGGACTGTTGCTGATGTTGAAGCACGCGTTGGTACTATCGCGACCGATGGCAATCCGATGCGTCGGGTTGCCCACGAGTTGATCGGTCTTGCCCAGTTCAAGGCAGGCGACAATGAGGCCGCCAAGGCAAGCTTCGAGGCAATTCTCAACGATCCCCTGGCCCAGGAAGGCATTCGCAATCGCGTCGCCTACTATCTGGCGGCCATGACTTCGGACGGCGCGATCAGTGCCGACGCCGCAGACGATGCAAGCACCGCGGCTGATACGATCGATTCGATGATCCAAGGCGACGAGGTCGCTGCGCCGGCGGCTCCAGCGGAAGCTGCTGCACCAACGGAAACCACGCCGGCCCCAGCTGAACCTACGGCAACTACGGCACCTGATGCTGAAACGCCCGTCGCTGAACCTGCGGTCCCCGCTGCTGGTGCGACAACGCCCCCGGCAACGCAGTAACGCCTAGAACAATTGAGGAGCGGCCATGACGGTCACCGTAGCCATTGTCGGTCGCCCCAATGTCGGCAAGTCGACTCTGTTCAATCGACTGGTCGGCCGCAAGATCGCGCTCGTCGATGATACGCCCGGCGTCACGCGCGACCGCCGCGAGGCCGAAGGGCATATCGCCGATCTGACCTTCAAGGTGCTCGACACCGCAGGGTATGAAGACGTCAAGGACGGCAGCCTTGAAGACCGCATGCGCCAGCAGACCGAGCTGGCCATTCGTGAAGCCGATGTCATCCTCTTCATGATCGACGCCCGCGCCGGCGTCGTTCCACTCGATCAGCGCTTTGCTCAGGTTCTGCGCAAGGCCGGCAAAGACGTGCATCTCGTCGGCAATAAGGCCGAAAGCAAGTCGGCGGAGGCCGGGCTCGTCGAAGCCTTCAAGCTCGGCTTCGGCGAACCCATCGCCCTCTCGGCAGAACATGGCCTCGGCCTCTCCGAACTCTATTCCATCGTCTCTGCCGCCATCGACACAGCTGCCGAGAAGAAGGCCGCTGAGGAGGCCGAAGGCGTCGATGATCTCGATCATCTTCCAGAGGTCGACGTCGATATCACGCCCGACATGCTCGAAGGGGAGGGCGAGGAAGCCACCCTTCGCTGGAATCCGCGCCGCTATCTCAACGTCGCCATTGTTGGCCGCCCGAATGCTGGCAAGTCGACCCTCGTCAATCGGATGGTCGGCGAAGACCGCGTCCTCGTCGGCCCCGAGGCGGGCATCACCCGCGATTCCATTCTCGTCCCATGGGAGTGGGAAGGCCGCACGATCAATCTCGTGGACACCGCCGGTATTCGCCGCCGTTCGCGCGTCACCGAAAAGCTCGAAAAGCTGGCGGTGGGCGATAGCCTCCGGTCCATCCAGTATGCCGAAGTTGTCGTGCTGCTGCTCGACGCCACCATCCCGTTCGAAAAGCAGGATCTGGCCCTTGCCGATCTCGTCGAGCGTGAGGGCCGCGCCATGGTCATCGCGCTCAACAAGTGGGACCTGATCGAAGACAAAAACGCCAAGCTCGCCGAGCTGCGGGAAGAGTGCGAGCGCCTGCTGCCGCAGTTGCGCGGCATCCCCCTTGTCACCCTTTCCGGTCTCACCGGCCGCAATATCGACAAGCTGATGCAGGCTGTCTTCGAAGTTGAACGCACCTGGAACGCGCACGTCTCGACGGCCAAGCTGAATCGCTGGCTTATCGCCATGACCGAGAGCCATCCGCCTCCGGCCGTTTCCGGTCGCCGGCTCAAGATGCGCTACATGACGCAGGCCAAGACCCGTCCACCGAGCTTCATCGTTTTCGCATCGCGTCCCGATGTTGTGCCAATGTCCTACCAGCGCTATCTGATCAACGGACTGCGCCAGTCATTTGACATGCCCGGTACGCCTATCCGCCTCTGGCTGCGCGGCGGCAAGAACCCATACGCCAACAAGGATTGAGGCGCGGAATTTCCGTGCCTTCGCGCCTTCCTGCTGGCGAGGACGAGAAATTCCTCCCCAGCAATTGCGCCCATTGGCCTATTCACATCGCGCCAGCTTGCCCTATAGTGTGCGCGTCGTAGCACCCCGCCATTGGTCGCGGCGTGTCAACATTGCACTTTGTTGCTTACAGAAATCATCATCGTCGTCGTTCTGTTTTTTGTGAACGGCGCCCTGGCCATGTCAGAGTTGGCCGTCGTTTCCGCCCGTCCCGCGCGTCTTAAAGTCCTGGCAGATCAGGGAAACACAGGCGCTGCCACAGCCCTGAAGCTGGCTGAAGATCCGGGCAAATTTCTATCATCCGTTCAAATCGGCATCACTCTGGTCGGCATTCTCTCGGGTGCTTTCTCGGGCGCCACGTTGGGGTTGCGTCTCACCGAGTGGCTGGTCTCCATCGGCGTCCCGCAGAACATCGCCGATGTCGGCGGCGTGGGCGTCGTCGTCGTCTTAATCACCTATGGCTCCCTGATTCTGGGCGAACTCGTGCCCAAGCAGATCGCCTTGCGCAGTCCGGAGCAGGTTGCCTCGCGCGTCGCCCAGCCCATGTCTGTTCTCGCCCTTATCGGTACGCCCATCGTTTGGGTGCTTGATGTGTCGGGCAAGGCAGTACTGCGCCTTCTCGGCCAGCACGGTCAGAACGAGGAGCAGGTGACCGAAGAAGAGGTTCGCACCATCATTGCGGAGGCGACCTCTGCCGGCGTTCTCGAAACCGAAGAGCACTCGATGATTTCCGGCGTCATGCGCCTTGCCGATCGTTCGGCTCGTGGCCTCATGACCCCGCGTCTCGACGTGGTTGCCATCGATATCGAGGACCCATTCGAGGAGAGCCTCAAGATCATCCTCGGCACCTCGCATTCCCAGGTGCTGGTGCAGGAAGGCGACGCAGATTCGATTCTCGGCGTCCTCGCCTTGGCCGATCTGCTGCCCGCGCTCGCGACGGGCCAACAGCCGGATCTGCGCAAGCTCGTCAAACCGCTGCCGGTCATCATGGAACATGCCGACGCGCTCGACGTCGTCGAAGCCATCCGCCAGGCGCCGGTCAAGATGGTGCTCGTCGTCGACGAATATGGTCACTTCGAAGGCATCGTCACCTTCGGCGACGTGCTGGAAGTCATAACTGGCGTTTACAATGAAGAGCCGGGCGACGATCCCGCCATTCTACAGCGGCAGGATGGTTCGTGGCTCGTCGCTGGCTGGATGCCCGTCGACGATTTCTCGGAACGCTTCAAGATCAATGTTCCCAAGGATGCCCGCTATGAAACCGTGGCCGGCTATAT
>CAJYKO010000133.1 GCA_913775215.1 uncultured Devosia sp.
GCGCGTCTGTCTGGCGATCACGGCCATCGGCAGCGTGCCGAGCACGACGGCGGGCAGGATCAGGTGCCGCAAGGCGGACACGAAGGCGTTCCAGTTGCCGTAGAGCAGCGTGTCGATCAGCATGAAGCCGGTGATCGGCTTCAGAAAAAAGGTGAGCGCGATGCGCCCCGATACCGGGGTCCAGCCGAGATAGCCGGAAAAGAAGATGATCAGAAGCAGGCCCCACCAGAAGATGGGCATCGAATAGCCTGTCAGCGCGACACCCATGGTCAGCTGGTCAAACCAGGAGCCGCGCTTGACCGCGGCGAAAATGCCGGCGGGAATGCCGAAGAGAGTTGCCACCAGCATGGCGAACAGCGCCAGTTCGACCGTCGCAGGAAAAAGCGCCATGAACTCTGTGATCACCGGGCGTTTGGTGGCAAGAGACACACCGAAATTGCCCTGCAGCACGCTGCCCAGATAATTGAAATATTGCTGCCAGATCGGCAGGTTGTAGCCAAACTGCTCGCGCAGGATTTCGTATCGCTCCGGCGTGACGCCGTGCTGGCCAGCCATGGCGAGGATCGGATCGCCCGGCAAAACGCGGACGAACGCAAACGCGCAGATGGAAATGCCGAGAATGGTCGGCACCAGCAAGGCGAGCTTGCGCAGGATGTAATTCAGCATTCGATCGGGCCTTTGCCCCTAGCGACGCCGGATCAAAGAGACCGGGCGTCCATTTCCTGTTGCGGCAGATGCCTTGCCGGACGCTCAAGCGTCTCGTGGACCTGCTCTTCTAAAGGGGGAGCCCCGGTCCGGCAGAGGCCGGATCGAGGCTCCGTGTCGTTTGCGGTGACCGCAGCCTTATTCGGCGACGTCCACACCCTTGAAGCTGTGCGTGCCAAGCGGGCTCATATCATAGTTGAGCACCTTCTTGTTCATCGGCATGAACACGCGGCTGTGAGCGAGAGTGATGGCCGGCTCTTCAGCCTTGAAGATTTCCTGGGCCTTGGTGTAGAGCGCCGAGCGCTCGCCCTGGTCGGAAATCGCCTTGGCGTCCTGAATGGCCTTTTCGAAATCCTGGTTGCACCAGCTCGAGTAGTTGGACACGCCAATGGCCGAGCAGGAGAACAGGGTCGCAAAGAAGTTGTCCGGGTCGCCGTTGTCGCCGCCCCAGCCGATCATGAACGGACCCTTGCGATCCTTGGCCTTGCCGCGCTCGCGGTATTCGGTCCACTCGTAGGTCACGATGTTGGCAGTGACGCCGACCTTGGCCCAGTCGGCCTGGATCATCTCGGCGACGCGCTGGCCGTTCGGGTTGTACGGACGCGACACGGGAATGGCCCAGAGGTCGGTGGTGAGGCTGGTGACGCCAGCGTCTTCCAGCATCTTCTTGGCCTTCTCCGGATCATAGACGTCAGCCGGAATGGCATCGTCATAGGACCACATGGTGGGCGGGATCAGGTTCTTGGCGTCCTGACCGGCGCCCTGGTAGACGGCGTCGATGATGGCCTTCTTGTCGATGGCCATGGTGAGCGCCTTGCGCACTTCGGCCTTGTCGAACGGCGGCTCGGTGGTGTTGTACGAGATATAGCCGACGTTGAGGCCTTCCTGCTCCGGCACGTTGAGCTTGTCGTCGCCGCGCAGGGCTTCGAGATCGGCCGGAGCCGGGTAGGCCATGATGTCGCATTCGCCGGCCATCAGGCGCTGGGCGCGCACGGAGGGATCGGTGGTGATCGCGAAGATCAGGTCATCGATCGGCTGCTTGCCACCCCAGTAATCGGCGAAAGCCTGGTAACGGATGACGGTATCGAGCTGGTAGTCGACCAGTTCGAACGGCCCGGTGCCCACAGGCTGGGTCGAGAAAGCAGCCAGATTGCCGTCAGCAACCAGCTTGTCGGCGTATTCCTTGGAGACGATGGACGCAAAACCCATGGCGAAGTTCGCCAGCATCGGCGAATTGGGTTCGTTGAGCGTGATCTTGACGGTCAGGTCATCGACCTTTTCGACCGACTTGAGGAACTTGGGCATGTCCATGCCCTGGAAGTAATCCCACGTCATGCCTTCAAGGTAGGCATACCACGGGTTATCGGTCTTCCACTGGCGCTCGAACGAGAACACCACGTCGTCGGCGTTGAAGTCGCGCGTCGGGGTAAAGTACGAGGTGGTCTGCCACTTCACACCGGGGCGAAGCTTGAAGGTGTATTCGAGGCCATCGGTCGACACTTCCCAGCTTTCGGCAAGGCTGGGTTCGATTTCGGTGGTGCCGGGCTTGAAGTCGACAAGACGGTCGTAGATGGCCAGAGCGCCGGCGTCCTGATCGTTACCGCCAGTCACCGGGCCGGGATCGAAGTGGGCAGGCGAGGCTTCCGAGCAGTAAACCAGCTGCTTGGCCTGCGCGGCACCTGCCGCCAGCGCCATCATGGCAGTGGCTGCCAAGAGCGTCTTCATCAATTTCATTATGAGTGTCTCCCGAGATATTTTTCTGCACCGGGCATGCCGGCCCAGGCTTGGCCATACAAAAGCCCAGAAAAATGCGGAGCGCAATGGGGTGGATTGACCATTTGGTCAATGTTTCTACAACTGCGTCCGGTCGAACGCTTTTTCAGCAATTGGTTCGGCTGTTGCGGACCAGGCTGCTGTGGAAAATCCTCGCTCATGACCCAATCGATCGCGACCATTTCGCTTATCGTGCGCGACTACGACGAGACGATTGCCTTTTACCGCGGCAGGCTCGGTTTTATCTTGATCGCCGATACCCTTCTCGACGACGGCAAGCGTTGGGTGCTTGTCGGACCTGCCGGTGGCAGCGGCGCTCGGCTGCTTCTGGCCCGGGCGGACGGTGCGGATCAGGAAGCGATGATCGGCAGACAGGGCGGCGGCAGGGTCATGCTGTTTCTCGAGACCGACGACTTCGCCCGCGATCATGCCCGCATGCTTGCCAATGGCGTGAATTTTCTCGAAGCGCCACGCCACGAACCTTATGGCTCGGTCGCTGTGTTCGAAGACCTCTACGGCAACAAATGGGACCTCATCGAACCTCGGTCCTGACCTCGCAATAATCCATCCCCGTTGACGCTGCGGCGAACGAAACGACGCTGTGACCGTTGACCGTGAAACCACAAGGAGTTGCAGATGAACCGTCGACCGCTCGGACGCAGTGAACTGGTAATCGAACCGCTCGTTTTGGGCGGCAATGTCTTCGGCTGGACCGTCGACGAAACCAAGGGCTTCGACATTCTCGACGCCTATGTCGACGAGGGCTTCACAGCCATCGATACGGCGGAAGGCTACCCAAATTGGGTGCCGGGCAATCCTCCGGGCATGAGCGAAACCATCATCGGAAAGTGGCTCAAGGCCCGCGGCAACCGCGAAGCGGTGCACATCTTTACCAAGGTCAATTCGGGCAAGAAGCCCGGCGGCCTCAAGCCAGACGCCATCTGCGAGAGCGTCGAAGCCTCGCTAAAACGCCTGCAAACCGACTATATCGATCTCTATTTCAGCCACTGGCCCGATGATCAGTCGAGCCATGAAGAGACGCTGTCCGCCTACGACACGCTGATCCGCGCAGGCAAGGTTCGCACTATTGGCGCCTCGAACTTTACAACACAGATGATGGAAGAGGCCCAGCAGACCGCGATCATCAAATCGCTGCCGCGCTACGAGGTCACCCAGCCCCGCTACAATCTTTACGACCGCGAGGAATTCGACGCTCTGCGTCCCTATCTGCTCGAAAATGAGGTCGGCGCGATTGTCTATTTCAGCCTCGCCGCCGGCTTTCTGACGGGAAAGTACCGAGACAAGTCCGACTTCTCCAAGTCGCAACGCGGTGACGGCATGGAGCAGTATATGAACGACAAGGGCATGCGCATTCTTGGGACGTTGGACAAGATCGCAAATGACCTCGACGCCACCCCTGCCGAGGTAGCCCTTGCCTGGCTCGTGGCTCAGGATGGCGTGTCTGCGCCGATTGCATCGGCCACATCAGTCGAGCAGGTCAAGAGCTTGGCTCGCGGCGTTCGCCTGGAGCTTTCAGAAGACGCCAATAAGGCACTGACTGACAGCGGCCGCTAATTTCGCTTGTCTGGCGCTGCGTTCTATTCCGCAGCGTCAGCGTGCTGCAGGGGCGGCTGCTCTAGCACGTCGCGCAGCTTGCCGCTTGGCACCAGTACGACAGTGTGGTGTGGGGCAATACGATGCTCCTGCCCGGTGCGTGGATTGCGTCCAACGCGCTCGGCACGAGATCGCACCTGAAGAGAACAGAAGCCTGTCAGCTTGACGGTCTTACCCTCCATGAGGGCCTCTCCCATCAATTCGAACATCCGCTCGCTAATAGCGGAAACATCCTGTTGCGCCATGCCAGTAACCTCGGCAGCGCGGGCGCAGAGAATTGCGCGGGTAACCGTGTGTTCCACGTTGGAAACTCCTCACACAATTAAATCTATAGGCGGAATGTAATCCGCTGTCCAGCATGCGAAAAACATGAGCGGACGCTTCAAGATTAATTGACATTTTTTAGAATGGTTATAAGGTTGGCCATCGGTTACGACATGCGCCGCGCCCCGCGTATTGCCGCCAGACGCTAGAAAGGTTGCCGCTTTGAGACTGACCCGCCAATCCAATTATGCCATCCGCACGCTGGTCTATTGCGCCGTCAACGAGCCTGGGCTGAGCCGTGTGGCGGAGATCGCACGCGCTTACGGAATCTCCG
>CAJYKO010000134.1 GCA_913775215.1 uncultured Devosia sp.
GGCTGCAGCGCTTGACCGCGAACGGACTGCTGACGCGCACTGCCGACCCCGGCCACAAGCAGCGGATCGTTTATAGCCTCACAGAAAGCGCTATCGAACTGGTGCCGTTGATGGCTTTCATGGGCAGTTGGGGGATTAGGCACGCCAGTCCTTCGTTCGAACTCTCACGACGGGCCCAAGTTCTTGAGGACGGTGGACCCCAGCTCTTGAAAGAATTCATGGAAGAGTTGCAACACATCCACCTCGGTGCACCAGCGCCTGCCGTGTCCGCATTGGCGAAGATGCAAGCCGCCTATGAAGCGGCCGGCCCAGCCTAAGGCTGATGGCAGCTTTCAGGTATGCATCCCAGCGAATTTTGTGGCGGCAATGGGGTCGGTAGGGGTCGCGTGCTCATCTTCCTTCAGACGGCAGCTATTTAAGCCGCGCGGCCCAAAAACGGACAGTCCGCCTCCGGCCCCCATTCAGCCATGAGCGAAACTAATGGCTGAATGGCTGCTTTCTAGGGTGCGGCGACCAAAAGCGGACAGACCACTTGCGGCCCCGAATAAGACATCGTCACGCCTGCTGCCCAAGTGTCAGCCTTCCAACATTTGGCCACCAATAGCGGGCAAACTGCTCACGTCAACGTCTCCCTCCAGCGGCAGACGCCCCGTGCTTTTTAATTTCTATATCGGCCGTATTTTGTTGGAGGCTGCCTGTCGGCGGAAGGCCCGTCCTTGTCCCCAGCCAGGAGCGACGCATCCTATAGGGCCAGGCAGGGGGCGTTATCAGACATTTACCCAAAAGCTCTGCCCCGTCACCAAGCCGCGGCGAATGAGAACAAGAGGTCGCAAGGGGGAATTTTCTCACGGTTGGAGGCCCAGAACCGGATCGGCATACGCTGGCCGATCAAAGTCAAAGGATCAACCTATGGACCCCAGATCGGAACGGGCACGATTGACTGATTGGTCGGCCCTGCTTCTGCTCTTATATGTCAGGTCTGAGACTAGACGTTTTCTTTAAGCCAGTTTCGAAACGCAGAGAAATTCCGCGGCCGCTTCTTTGTTCCGGAAAAGCAGAACACATAGTGCTCGTGAACGATGTGCTCTGGGAAGAGGGCGACCAGTTTTCCCGAGCGGATCTCTTCGTTGACGAGCGCGATGCGGACGATGGTGACACCAAGACCTTCGATGGCCGCCGTCAGTTCGAGGCCGGGGCTTTCAAAGTCGATACAGCGGGCCTCTTCAAGGACGCTCTTCGCGTCTTCGGACAGCCAATTGGTCCAGTTCTGCAGATAGTCGCGGGAGCGCAACAGCGTATGCCGGGCCAAGTCGGAGCGCTTGTGCAAGCCCGACGCGGCTGAGAGATATCGCGGGCTGCAAACGGGCGTGAGGTTCGCCTCGGCCAGGAGATCGTATCGGTAATCGTCGCGCCGTTCCGGGCTGATGGCGATGGTGCCATCGACAGGGCTGGCGCCGCTGCCCGAGGTCAGGAACTTAACCTTGGCATCCGGGTGTTGCGCGTAAAAGCTGCTGAGCCGAGGCAGGAGGATACGCTGGAGAAACATTCTCGGTACGACAATGGTCAGGGGGGCATCTTCGGCGCGCTTCGCCACGGCGCTCGTCGCATCGCGGAGATCAGATAGAGCCTTTTGACCTGGGCCCAATATTCCTCTCCCTCCGGTGTGAAGCTCATCCGCCGGTGATTGCGCACGAACAGCGCGATGCCGAGGTAAAGTTCAAGGTTCTGGATCTGGCGGCTGATGGCGCCTGGCGTGAGATTGAGCGCTTCTGCAGCTCGGGCGACGCTGAGATATTGTCCAACGGCTTCAAAGACAGGCAGCGCCGTCATCGGCGGCAATGGCAGATTCTTCTTCCGGTCCTTGCTATCCATCGCCTCTGCCTCCACCACAGGCTCTAGCGGTTCGTTGAGAAAAACTCAATCATTGCGAAAAACTTTCGATTTTATGGCGGACGATCCGCGCCTACCGAAGAAGAGACCGCGACAAGACGGTCAAGGGAGGTCGTATTGAGAAAGATCCAAATCATCGCGGGCACCAGCTTGCTCGCCTGTGCATCCGCTTTCGCACTTGAGGCTGCCGCGCAAGACCTGACCGTTGGTCTTGCCGCGATCGCGACCTCGGCGGATCCGCATTTCCACCGCGCCGGCTACAATTTCGATCTGCGCGAAAACATTTCCGATGCCTTGGCGTTCAGCAGCGGCGTGACCGGCGAACTCGAACCACGCCTCGCGCAGAGCTGGGAGATCGTCGACGACACCAAGTGGGTCGTCACCCTTGAGCCGAATGCAAAGTTTGCCAGCGGCAATGCCTTGGGCGCCGATGACGTCATCTATTCGTTCTGCCGCGTGCGTAACGTGCCCAACAGCCCCGGTCTTTATTCGAGCTTCATCGGCACCATTGCGAGCCTTACCGACCTCGGCGACGGCAAGCTTGAAATCACCACCAAGGCGCCAGATCCCAATCTGATGCGCAGCCTGAGCAATATCGGCATTGTTGAAAATCCGACCGAAGGCACCCTCGCCTATGACGAGGAAACCTGCGGCAATGACAACTGGCTCTCGACCAACGACTTCAATTCCGGCGCGACTGCCGCGGGCATCGGCCACTTCAAGGTTCGCACTTTTACGCCAGACGTTGAGATCGTGCTTGAGCGCAACGATGACTATTACGGCGAAGCCGCGGCCTACGAAACGGTGACGATCAAGGCGCTGCCCGACAATAGCGCACGCATTGCAGCGCTCCTTGGCGGTTCGGTGGATGTGATCAATTCGGTGCCGATCAATGGTATCGAGTCGATCCAGTCGGCCGGCAATCTCGAACTGGTTTCCGCGCCTTCGACACTGGCGATTTTCTTCCTCGCCGATCAGGGTCAGGAGCCGACGCCAAAGGTGACTGGCACGGACGGCAAGAACCCGTTCCTCGACGTTCGCGTCCGCCGTGCCCTCAACCTTGCCATCAATCGCACCGAGATCGCCGAAACGATCATGGGTGGCATGGCACAGCCGGCAAGCCAGCTGATCGGTGAAGGCGTCTTCGGCTATAATCCCGACCTGCCGCCTTATGCCTACGATCCGGAAGCGGCGCGCGCGCTGCTTGCCGAAGCCGGCTATCCCAACGGGTTCGGACTGACCCTGACCGCGCCCGCTGACCGCTATGTCAACGGCGCCCAGGTCGCGCAGGCCGTTGCTGCCATGCTCTCCCAGATCGGCATCAACGTAACGCTCGAGACTTTCCCGCGCAGCGTGTACTTCGAAAAGGCCAGTGCGTTCGAATATAGCCTTTATCTCGCTGGTGCCGCCGCGGACACGGGCGAAGGGTTGAGCCTGATGTTTAACCTGGCTGCGACACGCGACACGGAAAAGGGTTGGGGCGGCGCCAATCGTGGCCGTTATTCGAACCCTGCAACCGATGCCTTGCTGGTTGAAGCCCAGCAGACGCTTGATGACGCTAAGCGCGAAGACCTGCTGCGCCAGGCCTCGGCTCAGGTCTACCAAGACGAAGGCTATGTGCCGCTTTATCACGAATATGGCGTATGGGCGACCAAGGCCGATATCGTGTTCGAGCCGCACGCCAATCTCGTCAATATCTTCTACACGGCTCGTCCCAAGAACTGAGCCCGTCCATCGGGATGCGCCCCGGGCGCATCCCGTCTCCAAAATCCTGAGAGTTGCTTAAATGGGCACAGCCTTCAACGATGCGCTGGCAGCGCAGGTGGACCTTCGTGGCTTGCGCGACGCATTTTCCCCCGCCGCCACATATTCCGCCTTTCTCGAAATCGAAAAGGCTGTCGCTCTGGTGCAGGGCGAAATGGACATGATCCCGGCCGATGCCGCTCAGACCATTGCCGATAATTGCCGTGTCGAGCGATTGGACATGGCCCGCATCGAGGCCGATTATGGCGTCACGCGTCACCCGCTGATGCCGCTCCTCAACGAACTCGTTCGCGTCAGCGGGCCCAAGCACGGCGGTTATGTGCACTGGGGCATTACCACGCAGAACGTCATCCAGACCGGCATGCTGGTGCTGACAAAGCGCGCCCATGACGTGATGGACACCATCACGCGTGACGTGCTTGGGCACCTCGGCAAACTGGCGCGCGCCCATGCGGCAACGACCATGGCTGGGCGAACGCATTTCCGGCATGCCGTGCCGATCACCTTCGGCTTCAAGGCTGCCGTCTGGATCGAAGAAATTCTCCAGTCCATCGACCGGCTCGATAGCGCGCGCGATCGCGCCTTCGTCGTCATGATGGGTGGCGCTGTCGGCTGTTTTTCCGCGATTGGCGCTCAGGGGCCGGAATTCCAGAGGCGCGTTGCGGCGCGTCTCGGCATGGGCGAGATGGCCATTCCCTCCCGCGCCATCCGCACCCATATCTGCGAATATGTGAACGGCCTCGCGCTCCTTGCATCCGTCTGCCATCGGATCGCGGAAGAAGTGTACCAGACCTCGTCCGAAGAATTTGGCGAACTGCGCGAAAAGCGGCTCGATGGCGCAATTGGTTCTTCGACCATGCCGCAAAAGATCAATCCCGTGCAGTGCTATGGCGTTATCGCCAACGCCAACAAGCTCTATTCCCAGGCCGCCATGCTGATGGCGAATGCCCATCGTCCCTTTGAATCCGATGGCAGCACCAATCTTCTCTTTGAAGATACACTGGTCGAAGTCATCGCCGCCGCCGCCGAAGTTCTGGTCCGCACCGAGGCCCTGCTTTCAGGGCTTGAACTCGACCCCGTGCGCATGCGCGAAAACCTCAAACTGTCGAACGGCGCGATCTTCGGCGAATACGCCATGATGCAAATGGGCGCGACGATGGGCAAGCACCAGAGCCATCATCTGGTGCACGAAGCCGCCATCGCGGCTGCTTCCGGCGAAGGCACGTTCCTCGGGCACCTCGAGCGTCTGCCAGGCGGCGATGTCGTCAGCGCCGACATTCGCCACATGCTCGATGTGGACGGCGCGGCCGGCATTTGCAAAGAGTTCGCCCTTCACTTCGCAGACCTCATCGACGCCATGGGGTCGGGCCACTATCCCGGAGCCGAACAGCGCAAGCTTGGATTGGCCAACACATGATCAACTTCGTCCTTCAGCGCCTGCTGCAATGCATAGGCGTTGTACTCGCCCTTTCGATCGTCCTCTTTGTCGGGCTCTGGCTGATCGGCAATCCCGTCGATGTGCTAATCTCGTCCGAAGCCACCGAAGCCGACCGTCAGGCGGCCATTGTCGCCCTTGGTCTCGACCGGCCGATCTGGGAGCAGTACTTCAACTTTCTCGTCAACGCCATGCAGGGCGATTGGGGCACTTCCTTTGTCTATAAGGAGCCCGTCACCACCATCCTGCTGCAGCGTCTGCCCGCGAGCCTTGAACTGGCTTTCGTCGCTTTTTTCATTGCCATCGGCTTTTCCATCCCAGCTGGTCTTTACGCGGGTCTGAAACCGGAATCGTCAATTTCCAAGGCCGTCATGGGCTTTTCGCTGATCGGGGTCAGCATCCCTACCTTCTGGCAGGGGATGCTGCTGATCGTCGCCTTCGGCATTGCCCTACCCTTTTTCCCCGTCGGCGACCGCGGCGATGTGGCCACCTATTTTGGCATTACCTCGAGCCTGTGGACGCTGGATGGCTGGCACCATGTTCTTCTGCCCGCCTTCAGCCTCGCCCTTCTCAAGATGTCGCTCTTGATCCGCGTGACGCGCGCGGCAACGCTCGAGATCGTACGGCTCGATTACGTCAAATTCGCCTTTGCCAAGGGCGTACGTCCGACGCGCATCGTCTTCGTGCACATCCTACGCAATGCACTCGTCCCGCTGATTACAGTGATCGGTATCGAACTGGGCAATCTCCTTGCCTATGGCGTCATCACCGAAACGGTCTTTTCCTGGCCCGGTCTTGGAAAGCTCTTGATCAATTCGATCAAGGTGCTCGACCGCCCGATGATCGTGGCGCAGCTCACCTATACGGCGCTCCTTTTCATCACCATCAACTTCCTCGTGGACATCCTGCACATGACCATCGACCCGCGCGTGCGCTCCGTCATGGGAAAGCGTGCCAAATGAACCGCGCCGCCTTTGCCGAATTCGCCGGTCGCTTCTCTGAAAGCTGGGTTGCTGTCGCCAGCCTTGTCGTCACCGTGCTGTTCCTTGCCTGCGCGCTGTTTGCACCATGGCTTTCCCCGACCAATCCTTATGATCTGGCTCGCCTGCAACTGATCGACGCGCTCAAGCCCATGGGCTCGCCCCAGGTGAAGCCAGGTGAGGAAATCCGAGCCAATTTCGCCCTGACGCAAGGCCAGTTGATCCCTGAGGCCAATGACACGGATTTTGAGGTGGAAGCCTGTGGCGCGAACTGCTTCATTGTCGGTCTCGCAGATAGCTCCGCACAGCTGATGAGCCTGCAACTCCGCGGCCTGCCGCGCGACGCCATCGTCGATGGTGCGAGCAAACATCCCATCCAGCCATGGTGGACCTTGAACGCGCCAGAGAACAATCAGGCGCGGGTGCGCTTTGAAAACCTGCCTGCCGATGCCCGCGTTGAAGCCATTGCGCGCACCGACAATCAGCCGACCGGCTTCATCTTTCAGCTCGGCAGCGACGCTTTTGGACGCGACATGCTTTCGGCCATTCTCTATGGCATTCGCATCAGTGTCTTTGTCGGCGTTGCGGCGGCCGGGTCGGCTATGCTCTTCGGCACGGGCCTCGGCCTGCTGGCTGCCTGGCGCGGCGGCGCTATAGACGCCATGATCATGCGCGCTGTGGACTTTACCCTCAGCTTTCCCGCCATCCTTGTGGGCCTCGCGATTCTTGCGATCCTGGGGAGCGGCGTCGAAAAGGTCATTCTCGCCGTAGTCTTGGTGCAATGGTGCTATTACGCGCGGACGGCTCGATCCCTGGCGCTGAGTGAACTCAACAAGGAATATATCGAGGCTGCGCGGGGCATGCGTCTGCCAGCCTGGCGGATCATGCTGCGCCACGTGCTGCCCAATTGCCTGCCGCAGATCATCGTGCTGTTCACGCTCAATATCGCCTCGGCGATATCGCTCGAATCGTCCTTGAGCTTTCTCGGCGTCGGTCTGCCATTGACACAGCCATCCCTCGGCATGCTGATCGCCAACGGCTACGAATATATCTTCTCGCAGAAATACTGGATCAGCTTCGGCCCTGGCATCGTGCTTCTTATCATGATTGTCGCCATGAACCTTCTGGGTGACCGGCTGCGCGATCTCAACAATCCGCGTTTCGAGAGTTGATCCCATGAGCGAGCAGTTCTTTGAGGTCGAAGGCCTCAACACTTGGTTCTTCACCCGCGCCGGCACCTTCAAATCGGTCCGGGACGTTTCCTTCAATCTCAAGCGCGGCGAGGTGCTGGGCATTGTCGGGGAGTCCGGATCGGGCAAGTCGGTAACCGGCATGTCGATCATGGGACAGGTCGAAAAGCCCGGCAAAATCGTCTCCGGATCGATCAGGCTTGATGGCAAAGAGCTGACCGAGCTCAGCTTTGACCAGATGCGAAAGTATCGCGGCCGACGCATCGCCATGGTTTTCCAGAATCCTTTGATGACGCTCAATCCGCTGATGCGGGTGCGCCAGCAGATGTTCGAAGCGATCAGCGAACATGAAAACGTCCCGGCCGCGCAGATGCGCGAGCGGTCGATCGCCGCGTTAAAGGCCGTTGGCATCCCCTCGCCCGAAGAACGGCTCGAGGCCTATCCGCACGAGCTCTCCGGCGGCATGCGGCAGCGCGTGGTGATCGCCACGGCGCTGTTGATGAACCCCGACCTGATCATCGCCGACGAACCGACGACGGCGCTCGACGTCACCATCCAGGCCCAGATCATCCACCAGATGCGTAGCCAGATTACCGACCGAGGTCTCGGGATGATTTGGATCACCCATGATCTTGCAACATTGTCCGAACTCGCGGACCGCATTCTCGTCATGTATGCCGGGGCCATGATGGAGACAGGCGCGACTGCCGAAATCATCGCAATGCCGCGCCACCCCTATACCAGCAAGCTGCTTGAATCGGTGCCGTCGAACAACGAGCCCGGTCAGAGGCTAAAGCAGATCCGCGGCACCATGCCCTCGCTTCTGGACCTGGGCGAGGGATGTGCCTTCCGCAGCCGGTGCGAGCGCGCCTCCCCGGCTTGCGAAATCTCCCCGCCAATGCGCAGTTTTTCTTCAACGCACCACGCCTGGTGCCACCATCCGATTGAGGGATGATGCAAGTGGTCCAAACCGTCTTCCAAGCAGATGAAGTGTCCCGTGTCTTCGAGCCGGCTCGCGGCACGATCGAAAAACTGACAGACCGCCTGACCGGCAAGCGCCCCGCCATCGTTCAGGCCGTCGATCGCGTCAGCCTTTCGCTCGCGCAGGGCGAAACCCTGGGCATTGTGGGGGAATCGGGCTGCGGCAAATCCACCCTTGCCCGCATGATCACCGGCATTCTGCCCGTATCGGGCGGAACGCGCCGCTTTCGGGGCGAAGACTATGAGAGTTTCCTCGCCCGTCGCCGGGATGCCCTCAAGGTTCAAATGGTGTTTCAGGACCCGATGTCATCTCTCAATGGCCGTTTGAAGGTTGGCGAGATCATTGGCGAAGGGGCTGTGGTTCATGGCATCGTCCCCCGGTCGCGCATGCGGGAGCATGCGGCCAAGATGCTCGAGCGCGTTGGCCTTGCCGCCGACAGTATCGATCGGTATCCGCATCAGTTTTCTGGTGGCCAAAGGCAGCGCATCGGCATTGCCCGCGCGCTCGCGGTCGAACCGGAACTCCTCGTCTGCGACGAAGCCGTTGCGGCGCTCGACGTTTCGGTGCAGGCGCAGATCATCAACCTCCTGATGGATATCCGTCAGGAGAGCGGGTTGTCGATGATCTTCATCAGCCACGATCTGGGCCTCATCCGGCACCTCTGCGATCGGGTGGCGGTCATGTATCTCGGGCGCGTGGTCGAATTGGCAAAGACCAGCGAACTCTTTGGCAATCCGGTCCATCCCTATACCCAGATGTTGCTCGCCGGCATGCCGCGCATTTCAACCGAGCGACGGACTTTCATGCCCATCAAGGGCGAGATACCGTCGCCGCTGAACCCGCCAAGCGGATGTCATTTTCATCCTCGCTGTGACCGCGCTACGGATCATTGCCGTATTTCGCGCCCGGACTTGAGAGAAAAAGGCCCCAGCCATCTTCACGCCTGCCTCAACGCTTAAGATTCGATCCAAGGCAAACGGCTTGGCATAGCGCATCCAATCGTCTTCATGCGTTGGGTCCGATGCCGGGTTGGCGCTGTCGATCGGGGCCCTCGCAAGGCACTACGGCGTCGAACGGCTTTGGATCGACTGGAAACCCTGAGGTGTGTCCGCTCGGTGGTGGGGCGATTACCGCTCACCAACCCGTGGGCGGACCCGCAGGCCCACAGCCCCAAGACCCAGACTTTAGTCATAAGCCATGCAACTAGTCGGCCGAATGGCAAAGGCCGGCCTTTTAACCCTCGTCAGGAAGACGCTTCACTACCTAGCAGTTCCAGTTGATTTCCCACACCCGCTCGCCTCGTTTAGGACTTGTCCAACCTCGATTGACTGAGCCTCTGGCAGGCATCATGCGTCTTGCCAGTTTACTTCCAATTGGCGGTCTCAACAAAACTCATCCGAATTCATTTTTGCTGCCAGACATTTCAAATCGTGATGGGCGACAACGCGCAGTCATTTGAGCGGTGCCGAAGCCTGCAGGTCACTGCAAGCTGCAAGCACTCATCAAAGCCATCGCATAGCTGGCGATTTTTTCTAGAGCCCGCGCTGCCATGTGCCCCCCAGCTTTATGGGGTCAGCAGGCGCGCTTGCGACCGCCGCGATTGAGCACCGATCAAGAATTAAGATGCTGTTCGAAAAACGCGGCGAGTTTGCCGTAGGCGAAACGGGTAAGGGTGCGGTCCTGCTTGGCCCAGGCATGGCCGGTGCCAGGCAGGGTGACCAGTTCAAAGGCCTTGCCTTGGCCGATGAGCTTTTCGACGAGCGCCATGGTGTCTGCATAAAGCACGACTTCGTCCTTGGTGCCGTGGAGGATGGTCAGAGCATCTTCAAGACCTGCACTGTGGAAGAGAGCCGATTGCGCGCGATAGCGATCGATATAATCCTCGCCTGCGGTGAGGCCCATGATCCAGCCCTGCTCGGGATAGGCATGCCAGACATTGGTCGCCGGCGCGCCGGCGAAACCTGCGGCATAAAAGCCGGGCTTCTTGAAAAGCGACATCAATGTCATGAGGCCGCCATAGCTCGAACCCCAAAGACCGACGCGCTTGGGATCGGCATAGCCAAGACCGGTCAAAGTCGTGACGCAATCGGCGATGTCTTCAATGTCTTGGGTGCCATAACTGTTGAGCATGGCCCGGTTCCAGTCGCGGCCGCGCCCGAAACTGCCGCGGATTTCCGGGCTGACGACGACGAAGCCGCGCGAAGCCAGATATTGGTCGATGCCCCAGCTCGGGTGCGCGGCGCGACCGCCCCACTGGTTGAGCAGACCATCGGAATAAACCGAGCCGACCACCATTGGGTTGGTGCCATTGGGCTCGAAGCCGGGCGGGAGCATGACGCGGGCCATCAGCTCGGCGCCATCGACATGGCTTTTGAAGGTGACATAGCGCACCTCGCTCCAGCGTCGTTCCGCGAACGCAGGCAGCGGCGAGTGGGTAACTTTCTCCGGCGCATTGATACCCGGCAGTGCCTGCACGAACAGTTCGGGCGGTGTCATATCATCGCTGAAGAGATCGACAAAGGCGCTGAAATCCGGCGCAAATGTCGGGACATGGATTCCGGCCGGGCCGGTTAGGCGCGACACCGTACCACCAGCCATCGGCACGCAATAGACATGGCGCTCGGCCGGATGGGCTTCATTGCTGATGAAATAGATGGTGCCGCTCGCGGGATCGAGGGTGAATTCCGCGATCTCCCAAGGACCCGAAGTGATCGGTTCAAGCGCAGCGCCCTGCCCCGGCAGCCGATGCAGATGATTGAAACCATCGCGATCGGTTAGGACGATCAGGCCCCTCCCGTCGGGCGCGAAAGCTACCTGCCAGTCGGGTCGGATTTTGACCGGATCATGCGCGGCATAATGGATGCTGATGGCCCCATTCGACGTATCGAACATAAAAATGGTGTGGTGCTTGATCGACAGGTCGCTGCTGCTGATGAAAAGCGATTTTCCATCACCCGAGACCCCAAAACCCCAAATCGCGTCCTCAGCATCCGGCCGCTCGAACCAGGCCAAATCGTCGCCATTGACGCCAACCAGGCCAACACGGCGACGGGTGAGCAGGTCACCAGGAAAGGCGCGCACAAAGCGGTCCTTCCGTGCCTCGCCCTGCGAGTCATAGGAGATTTCGATCTTTCGCGTATTGGTGTCGTCAGCCTCGACGAAGACGAGACGTCCATCCGCGGTCCAATGGAAAGATTCAACGCCGACAAAGCGCGACCCGGCCACAGCTACATTCGGCCGCGCTGCCACATCGGCCGCGACTGTCATCAAAGAATTGCCGGCGAGAAATGCCAGAGTGACGCTATCCGGCGAGGCGGCAATGGCGCTAACGCCACCGATGCCGATGACCAGCGGCTGCACAGTGCCTTCGAGGGAGACTACGTAGAGTTGCCCCAGCAGCACGAAGGCGAGCCGGCCGTCGCTCAGCCAGGCGAGCTCAGAAATTCCGCCCGGCTCGCCGCTCGTCCTACCAACACCGAGCTGGGTCAGTCGACGCCGCGACTTGCCGGCGACATCCCAGATCCAGATATCGCGAAACGTGTGACCCGCATCGTTCCAGAGGTAGGCGAGGCGCTGGCCGTCCGCCGACCAGGCGGCAGCCGTGGGCAGCGTGCCAATAATGCTGGGCTCGCTATAGAGCGTTTCAAAAGTCAACGGGGCGGCAGCGGTCTCAGTGGTCATAAAAATCTCTTGGCGAAACAGGCAGGATAAAACTCAGGCCCTGGGGCTGAGGTCGGTCTTGTAAATTTCGCCGTCCTTCATGATGAGGCGCAGGTTCTTTTCCGGCTCGGTGAGCACGGAGATGTCCTTGAGCGGGTTGCCATCGACGATCAGAATGTCCGCAATGGCGCCAGGCGCGATCACACCAAGATCGCCGGGACGCTGGACGATCTCGGCATTGACCGATGTTGCAGACTTGAGAACATCGACAGGACGCTGCACACGGGCGCGGATAGTGAGCTCCTGCAACTGCGCGAATTCCATATCGCCCATCAGATCGGTGCCAAAACCGAGCTTTACGCCAGCGTCTTCGCACAGACCAAGCATGACGATGCCTGCGTCGTTGACCATATTGAGCTTCTGCATGACATAGGGCGAGAGGCCCAGGCGCTCCCCGTGCTGGGCCGTGACTTCATAGGCAACAAGCGTCGGCACCACGAAAGCATTTGCAGCCGCGACCATTCCTGC
>CAJYKO010000135.1 GCA_913775215.1 uncultured Devosia sp.
GCTGCGCCTTATATTCCGAACCATCGAAACGCGCGACATGGGCGCCGGCCTCGCGCATCATCAGCGCGCCAGCGACGTGATCCCAAGGCATGAGCTTGTTATACATAAGGAAGTGGACGTGCCCGCCTGCCGCCATGCGGTACTCGTGCCCGGCACAACGGTAATTGGCGAACATCTTGACCTTGGCCAGATTGCTCAGCACCTGACCGCGCACGGCATCGGGCAGATATGAGACTGAAGCAAGCCCGCCCATTTCTGCAAGCGGCGCCGGCTCGGCAAACTTCTGGCGTACACGGCGGCCATCGGGAAACACCTGCCAGGTGCCGCAACCACGTTCGGTCATCAGGAAATCGTCGCCCATCGGATCATAAATGACGCCGGCAACGGTTTCGCCGTTTTCGACGACCGCCGCCATGACGGCAAAGAGCGGCAGACCAGCGGCAAAATTATAGGTGCCGTCGACCGGATCGACATAGATGACGGTCTGACCCTCGAAATTGGTTTCGAGTAGCGCGGGATTGGCCGAAACGGCTTCCTCACCGACGACGATCGTGTTCGGCGAATGTGCATTGATGGCGGCGGTAATGACGCGCTCGGCGCCTTCATCGGCAGCAGTGACAAGATCGAACGCATTGGTCTTGCTGCGCACCATGCCTTCGTCGAGATGCCGGAAACGTGGCATGATCTCGGCCTTGGCTGCGTCGCGCAATATCCCGGCTAAGCGTTCGATATTCATGCGTCTTGTTCCTTTGCGTTGACGGCGAGGGCGGCAAAATCGAAGAGCTTCGGGTCCAGCATGTGACTTGGGTTGATGTTGCCTAGCGCTCGGATCATCACGTCCTTCCTGCCAGGCATACGCTTTTCGATATCGGTCAGCATGGCCTTCATCGCATTGCGTTCGAGTCCATCCTGCGAGCCACAGAGGTCACATGGAATAATCGGGAACTGCATGGCGTCGGAAAATTTCTGCAGGTCTTCCTCGGCGCAGTAGATCAGCGGCCTAAGCACTTGCAGATCGCCCTCGTCGTTGACCAGCTTGGCGGGCATCGCCGCGAGCTTGCCGCCGTGGAACATGTTCATGAAAAAGGTTTCGAGGCTGTCGTCTCGATGGTGGCCCAAAACCAACGCCGTACAACCTTCTTCGCGCGCGATGCGATAGAGATTGCCGCGACGGAGGCGCGAACAGAGCGAACAATAGGTCGCGCCCTGCGGCAGCTTGTCGGTCACGATCGAATAGGTGTCCTGGTATTCGATGCGATGCTCGATGCCCAAGCCTTCGAGGAACTCCGGAAGGATATGCTTGGGAAAGTTCGGCTGCCCCTGATCGAGGTTGCAGGCGAGGAGCTCGACCGGCAGCAGGCCGCGCCACTTGAGATCGAGCAGCAGCGCAAGAAGTCCATAGCTATCCTTGCCGCCAGAAAGCGCGATCAGCCACTTCTCGCCCGGCCGGACCATGCCGAATTTTTCGAGCGCTTCGCGCGTATTGCGGATGAGACGCTTACGGAGCTTGTTGAACTCGACCGAGCGCGGTGCCTTGGCAAAAATCGGGTGCGCGCCAACGTCCAGGTCATCAGCCGGCGTGGCAGGGGCTTCCATCACCGCAGTCATGGCGAAACTCTCGTTTGATATGTTGCGTAGCTGATAACGCCAGATGGAGCAGAGGGAAAGCGAAAGCGCGCCGCGCCAACCTTACCAAAGCTTAACTTCCCGTCCTTGTTTTATGCGTATTGCCACAGTTAGATGACACATCTTCCTGGCACCTTGGAGTCTCCCGGTGTTCCGCTCCTTTTTCCCCGTACCTAAGATATTCTTTTCGTCGGCGCTCATCTGGCTTCTGGCGTCCGTACTGATCTGGTTCACGATCGGTGAGCCGATCCGCTCGGCCATCAGCATAGACCGCTTCACTCACCCGCAGATCGCCGCTACACAAACACCCGCGGCCGATCAGCCGACCACTGCGGATGATCCAGTGCCGAGCGCGCCCGCCGCAGGGACTGAGCAAACCAATCCCAACGCGCCAGCGACCACGGAGAGTAATGCCTCGCCCTCTCAGCAGGCGGCGGCCGCTGGAGCCCAGGAGTCATCAATCGCCAATTTTCTGAATGGCGATCGAGTATGGCTCTATCAGTACGTCATGATGGTCGCTCTGATCTTCTGTGTGTTCTGGTACTTCTACAAGCGCAACGAATGGTATTGGTGGAGCGTCGTCGGATCGACGGGTATCCTGCTGATCATCTACTTCCAGGTGCAGGTCGAAGCCTTCGTAAACGAATGGTCGGGCGTCTTCTTCGACATGATCCAACTTGCGTTGACACAGCCGCGGTCAGTTAGCCCGGACCGGTTCTATGGTGAAGTATTCACTTTGTTCATAGTGTTGATGCCCTCCATCATTGTCGCCGTTCTCTTGGCATTCTTCACCTCGCACTACGTCTTCCGTTGGCGCAAGGCGATGAACTTTTATTACATGGCGCATTGGCCGGCGATCCGACAGACAGAAGGCGCGGCGCAGCGCGTTCAGGAAGACACCATGCGCTTCGCGTCAATTGTCGAGGATCTGGGCACGGCTTTCTTCAGCTCACTGATCACTCTGGTTGTGTTTCTGCCGATGCTGTGGAACCTTTCAAGCGTCGTTACCGAGTTGCCGATTTTTGGTCAGGTTCCAGGAAGCTTGGTCTGGGTTGCCCTTGCAGCTGCCATTGTCGGCACGGTGCTTCTTGCTGCAGTTGGGATCAAACTGCCTGGTCTGAACTTCGCTAATCAGCGGGTCGAAGCTGCCTATCGTAAGGAATTAGTCTTTGGCGAGGATCATGCGGAACGCGCCGATCCGCCAACCGTGAAAGAGCTCTTTGCCAATGTGCAGAAGAATTATTTCCGGCTCTATTTCCACTACACCTACTTCAATCTAGCGCGGTACGCCTACATCAACATGGTCGGCTATGTGCCCTTGCTGACCATGGCGCCGACCATTTTGGCGGGCGGCCTGACCATGGGCGTCTACCAGCAGGTGCAGCTGGCCTTTAACCAGGTGTCATCGTCGTTCCAATTCTTCGCCCGCGCCTGGACAACCATCGTGGAGCTGCAGTCGGTCTATATGCGCCTGCGTCTTTTCGAAAGCTTCATCCCGAAGGATCAGGAGCCGATCAAAGAGAGCGTCAGCGGCGCTGCGACGACTTGATCGTCGAGTTAAATGGCCGCCTTCAGGGGCGGCCTTTTTTATGCCGAGACCAATCGGTGAAAAAACAGCTTTGCCAAACACGCAAAAGAAAAGGGCCACTCCGAGGAGTGGCCCTTCCAGTTTGGATCGTCGGGTTCGCTTAGCGCGAGTAGAATTCGACGACGAGGTTCGGTTCCATCTGGACCGGGTACGGCACGTCCGACAGAGCGGGCACGCGAGCATAGGTGGCGGTCAACTTGTTATGGTCGACTTCCACATAGTCCGGCACATCGCGTTCGGCGAGCTGGACGGCTTCGAGAACGACGGTGAGCTGCTTGGAGCGCTCCTTGACCTCGATCTTGTCGCCAACCTTGACCTGGTAGGATGGGATGTTCACGCGCTGGCCGTTGACGGTTACGTGGCCATGGGACACGAACTGACGAGCGGCGAAGACGGTGGACACGAACTTTGCGCGGTAGACGATCGCGTCGAGGCGCGACTCGAGCAGACCGATCAGGTTTTCGCCGGTGTCGCCCTTGCGACGGGCGGCTTCGTCATAAAGACGACGGAAAGCCTTTTCGGTGATCGAGCCATAATAGCCCTTCAGCTTCTGCTTGGCGCGCAGCTGCAGACCGTAGTCCGAGAGCTTGCCCTTACGACGCTGACCGTGCTGGCCGGGGCCATAGGCACGTGCGTTGAGTGGGGACTTCGGACGGCCCCAGATGTTCTCGCCAAGACGGCGGTCAATCTTGTACTTTACAGAATGACGCTTCGACATCGCGTATCCCTTTCTAAGTTAGAATGGATCGCGCCCTCCTTTGCCTCCCTTTGGAGAGGCTGACAGATTCCTTTGAATTCAGGAGATCCCGGGTGCGCCTATAAGGCCCGAGGGCCGGATAGGTGGGCGCTTGATAGTGGCGGAGGTCCGCCATGTCAAGCGCGACAAGGCTTTCAGGCCATCTTCTTGTCTAGGCTATCCTGCTCGCGAAGCTGCGGGAATATGCGACTCCAGAGCCCGGCAACAAGCATCGCGCCGACCCCGCCAACTGCGACTGCCGCAACTGGGCCGATGAAATGCGCCACCGTGCCGGCGCGGAACTCGCCGAGTTCGTTGGAGGCCCCGATAAAGACCGAATTGACCGCATTGACGCGACCGCGGACCTCTTCAGGAGTCCAAAGCTGCATGATCGTTTCGCGGATGGTGACGCTGACCATGTCGGCAGCACCAACCAGCATCAAAGCTGCGATGGAAAGCCAGACGCTCGTTGAAAGACCAAAGACCAGCGTGAAAAGGCCAAAGAGCGCCACGAATGAGAAGAGCGTCTTGCCTGCATGTTTGCGAACCGGGAAGCGCGTCAACACAAGCGCCATGGTCAGCGCGCCGATGCCGGGCGCTGCGCGCAACACGCCGAACTCCATGGGTCCGCCGTGGAGGATTTCCTCGGTAAACGCCGGCAACAGTGCAACTGCGCCCCCCATGAGAACAGCAAACATATCGAGCGAGATGGCGCCGAGCACGACCTTATTGGAGAGGATATAGCGGAAGCCGCCAAAGATAGTTTCGAGGCTAGTTGCCTGCTGAGACCGCTGCTGGGTCGGCTTGGGGACGAGTATGACGAAGACCGCGCCACACAGGAGCAGCACGGCTGCAGTACCAAAGGCGACGATCGGGCTGATCGCATAGAGCACGCCCCCCACCGATGGCCCGGCAATGCTGGCGATCTGCCAGGCCGAAGCGTTGACCGTGATAGCGTTTGAAAGCGCTTCGGGCGGCACAAGATTCGGCGCGAGGGATTGGGCTGCGGGGCCCCAAAAAGCGCGCGCTGTGCCGAGAATGACGAGGATCACGAAAATCGGCCAGACTTGGTGCGCTTCGACCTCAACCAGCATCAGGAAGCCAATGGCGCAGAGCAGTTCGACCGAAAGGCAAATCGCCATGATCCCGCGCCGGTTGAACCGGTCGGCGGTCAATCCGGTCACGAGGATGAGACAGAGTGCCGGCAGAAAAAGGCAAAGACCAACAAGGCCGAGCAGAAAGTAATCGCCAGTGACGGCAAAAATCTGCCAGGCGATCGATACCGACATGATCTGCACGGCAAAGCTGACGAACAGCGTCGTCAGCCAGAAAAAGCGGAAGCCAGGATAGGTGAAGGCGAGCCGATTGGGCTCGGTAGGATGGGTCGTCGACATGATGCTCCGGCATGACACTTTGTCGCACCGGCGTCAAAGGCGAAAACGCCCCAACCCGTTCGGAAGGCTAATCCGTGATCGGTTTATCCTTAGTCGACTTCTGCCGATTGGGATTGGGCCTTTCGTGCCGCCG
>CAJYKO010000136.1 GCA_913775215.1 uncultured Devosia sp.
CCCCAGGCGACCTCCAGCGCTATACCGACATCGTCGCCACCGTCGAGGTCCCGGTTATCGTGCCGAGCCAGCTCGCTTTAACGCCAGACGATGCCCTTGCCATGCGCGAAGCCGGCATAGCCGCGCCGCTGCTGGGTGCCATTGTCACTGGCGACACACCGCACAGCATGAAACAAACCGTTGCTGAAATAGCGCGACGGCTCGACGAATAATAACGCAGGAAAGCTTGGCTGAGCCGATAAGGCCCAGCCAGCAGAGGTCGATATGTAAGCACACGCTCGTTAGCCGATCATGCGGCGGTAATCGGGCCTTGCTCGACGCTTCGAAGACAATGCCGATCCGGCAATGAACCAAAGCGAGATGGTTTTGCTCAGCGCCGGATTGTGATCGCCGTCGAGCAAAGCCAGCCAAGAAGTGCCGGACGGCAAGGCCAGATTGACAATCGTTTCATTACCGAGCCGCTCGACCAGCAAAATGTTTCCCACAGTGCCGCCTGAAGCAATGGGCGCGACATCATGCGCTCGCCACAAGCCAAAGGCTTGAGCCTCCACCACTCGGTGTCTGACCCTTATTCTGACCAAGCATAAAACAGTCAGGCGATGACGACCCGCTGCGTCGCAGCGCTTAGCTCAACGATCTCATCGCCGTCGCCCATATCGGGATTCGGGACAGGCTTTGAGAGCAGATATCCCTGCATATCATTGCACCCTGCGGCGATGAGGAAGTCGCGCTGCCCGTCTGTCTCGACGCCTTCCGCCGTTGTCAAAAGACCAAGGCTTTGGCTTAGCGCGACGATGGCGGAAACCACCGCTGCCCCATCGGCGCGGCTACCGAGCAGATTCACGAATGACCGGTCGATCTTGATGCGGTCGATACCGAAAAGCACCAGGTGGCTCAACGACGAATAGCCCGTCCCAAAATCATCGAGAGCAATTTTGACGCCCGCAGCGCGCAGACGCGCCAATGTCTCTGACACCATGGCTTCATCTGCATCGAGGAGAGCAGTCTCCGTGATTTCGAGTTCCAGCCGCTCGGCGGCAAGCCCAGTGTTTTTCAGAACCATCAGTACGGCATCGACATAGTCCGGACGACGGAGTTGGAGGGGGGAGACGTTGACCGAAACGTATTGCCCACTGGCCCAGCCGCATGCGGCCGAGCAAGCTCTTTCAAGCACGATCATACCCAATTCATGGATCATCTCGCTATCTTCTGCGAGCCCGATGAATTTGTCAGGTGTCAGAAGCCCATGCTTTTCGTGGTGCCAACGGACCAATGCTTCGGCGCCAGACACAGCGTGACCCCATTCGGCGGAGTGAATGGTCTGGAAAAAAACCTGCAGCCCGAATTTGGAAGGAGGATTTGATCCCGCCTCTGCCAGTAATGTGCGGAGATCCGACTTCAACTCGGACCGCAACTGGACTGAGCTTTCTAGTGAAGATGAATACTCGACGAAGCGATTGCGTCCGGCCGATTTGGCTTCGTAAAGCGCGATGTCGGCGAGGTGTAAAACCTCGCTGCCTGTTTGGCGCGCGTCTGTCAGTTCCGTTGCCCCAATCGAGCAGCCTATTAAGGCGCTTACCTTTCCCTCGAGAAGTGGAAAAGGTACGTTCAGGGACGTGATGATCTGCCCAAATAGGTCAAGATGCGAACGATCGGTTTTTGGGCGACCTGGGAGCAGAAGGGCAAATTCATCGCCACCAAGGCGGGCAAGGGTGTCGTTGGGACCAAGCAACGCGCGAATACGATCGGCAACCGCTATGAGCAAGTCGTCACCTGCGCCGTGACCGAACGTGTCGTTGACGGCCTTGAATTTGTCGAGGTCGAGCAAGGCCACGATGGATCGCGTTGAGCTGAAGCGCTGGTTCTCAAGACAATCATTGAGCCGGCGGCCAAAAAGACTGCGGTTGGGCAGATCGGTCAAGGCGTCATGTAAGGACTGGCGCCGCGCCTTTTGCTCGCTGTCGGTAAGCTCCGCCATCGACTTCCTGAGCAATAGCATGAGCATGGCAAGGAGCGAGGCGATAATGAGCGCCGAAGCAACAAGCGCCGGCAGAAGCCGACTGACGACGCGCGAACCAGGCAGGTCCGGTGTCCAGATAATGAAGCCGATCGGTTCGCCAGTAGCCGTGGCACGGATTTCGAACGTTACCTCATTGTCCTCGGGATCGGCAGCACGTGCAAAGCGGGCACCATTCAGCCCCTGGTCGCGGCTGAAAGCATCAAGAGCTGGACCATCGATATAGCGGGAGGCTATCAGATAGAGGCGGTTTAGCGGTGCAACGGGTTGCGGGCCCAAGGTGATGCCCGTAATACCAGCGATAGATGGGCGACCTTCAAGTCGCATGAGCTCCACTACCGGCAATGGTTCATCTTGCTGTTGCAGCTTGGTCAGCATGGGCAACAATAAGGGCTTGGCCCACTCGTATCGCGAGGCGATTTCTTTGTCGGTATTGAGGACCAGATTGCCCTTGCCATCAATGACGAAGACCTGATCGTAGCGAAAGACCGACTTGATAAGTTGGCTTAGCCCCTTACCGTCTTGCGGGCCGATACCGAGCTCGTTGATGGTCGAAATCGACTTGGAATAGCCTTCCGCCATAAGACCAAGGTCTTTGGCAACCCGCTCGATCTGGGTCGACAGGCGGGTATTGGAGAGCTCGCGCTGACGATCGAGTGCGGCAAGGTCACTTTCGCGGCTCGCCCAGATCGCCGAGGCGAGCACGAGTCCAATGGTCACGAGGCCGCCAAACGCAATCAGGGTGAGAAGCGCGCCAGACGAGGTCCATTTGAGGGCAGGGCGAAACAAGGGCGGGCCAATCATTGCGATTACTGCCCTAAGCTCTACTCAAACGATTACGATTTTCTTGCGATAAAATCTCGCAAACGGCCTCCAGCTGTAAGTCGCGATTGTAGATTTTCTGTTTTTATCAGTCTCGAAGGTCCGGCGTGTGGGCCCAGCTTGGGAGATGGTCGTGAACAGGCATTCCGGAATGATCAATTGGGCATTGGGGATTTTGACCGCCGCGGGTCTCCTTGTCGCCGGACCACACTCGGCATTGGCCCAGGACACCCCGCTTCGCATCGCCATCGAAGGGCAGTTTCCGCCATTCAATTATCTCGACGCCAATGGCAATCTGCAGGGCTTCGACGTTGAAATCGCCGATGCACTTTGCGCCGCGATGACGGCGACATGCGAATACGTCACTCAGGATTGGGATGAGATGATTCCTGGCCTGCTCGAGAAGAAATATGACGCCATCGTCTCGTCAATGTCGATGAGCGACGAACGTCGCGCGGTCGCCGATTTTACGAGCCGCTATTATGACAGTCCTTCGATTTTCATCACCAATAAGAAGTCAGACCTCCAAGCATTTTCCCCTGCCGATTTGGCCGGCAAAAGCATCGGTGTGAGCCTTTCCACCTCACAAGAGACTTATGCCAGGAGTATGTACGAAAGCTCCGACATCAAGATCTATGCCACCTCGCCAGAATTGTATGAGGGCCTTGCCAGGGGCGAAGTAGACGCGATTCTCGAAGACAAGCTCGCCGCCTATGATTGGCTTGCCAATACCAAGACGGGCCAATGCTGCGAATTTCGTAGCAACGACATCAAGGATGCTGCCTTCTTTGGCGATGGCGCCGGCATAGCCGTGCGCAAGGAAGATACCAATCTCAAAGAAGCCCTTAACGCTGCCCTCAATGTGATAACCGAGGATGGGACATATAACATGGTCAACGCCAAATATTTCCCGTTCAGCATACGCTGACTAGCGCCGAGCACCGTCGCGTTAATCTCCAGACAACGCCGATCCTGCATCAACTGAACTCAAGCCGGAAGCTGAAGTGCGAGGCGGGCCGCAACATTGAACTCAAGTGGCTGATCGGCAATCACGCGGTATCGGGAAGCAAGCAGTCAGCATTTCGTCCGCAGCCCATCGTTAGCGGAAGATGAGCTTCAAACAGTGGTGGCGCCCAAGCTCAGCTTCCCCGCCGAAGAGCCCTAATCAATCAGCAAAAGTCTGGCAGACAAGATAGCAGTGAAGGCGCCATCTAGCGCCATGGCAACGCCGGCTAAAATAATGGCAGCCACGCCAAAAAGCCCCGTTTTTACCGCCGACAAAATTCGGCCAGAAGCCCCCTTTTATAAATATCACATGTGCTGGCCTTGGGTGGCTCAAGGCAGATCGACCCAAGAACGACTTAGCGTCGATTGCTTGACGGCGTCGAGGACCTGTTGGTTTTTAAGACCATCCTCGAATGTCGCGCCTTGGCCGAGTGCTCTGCCTTCGCGAATAGCTGCCGTCAGTTCGCGCAGAGCGGCGACCACTGACACATTCCAGATTCCCTTATTAAGCCCGGGAAGCTGGGCATTGGGATCATCGACAGTGATGTCGGCAAAACTCTCACCCGCCTTGGCGAACATTAGGCGTTCAGTCTCATTGTCGAGCAGGATCGTCCCCTTGGAGCCAAAAACCTGCGTCAGGTTGCCGATATTGTTGGCAGCAACGCCCGACATGAACACCTGCGCCAATGCGCCACTGGTCATTTCCAAGGTGAAATAGGCCAAATCGTCAGCAGTCGCGGTCCAGGCTTCGCCGGTTCTTTTGTCGATCCGGTCCGGGATGACGGTCAGAGCCTGACCGACGACGGATCGTACCGGGCCGAGCCACCAGCGCAACATATCGACCTGATGGCTGCCATTGGCGCCCAGACGTCCACCGCCTTGTTCGGCAAGGCTCCACCAATCGCCTTTCGGGCGGCTGGAGGGATTGGCCCAGGAAGCGCCGATATTGGCGATATTGACGTGGCGGATGTCGCCCAACTCGCCTGAGGCAATGAGCTCGGCTACGCGGGCGCGATTGGGGTTGAAGCGCAGTTCGTGGTCGATCATGTGAACGCGGCCCAGTGCCTCGGCCTTATCGAGCATGGCTTTGGCTTGGGTTGCGTCCATCGCCGTCGGCTTTTCGCAGAGCACATGAGCGCCGCGGTCGAGGGCGGCAAGCGTGATGGGGGCGTGGAGATCGGTAGGTGTTGCGATGAGGACGAGGTCGAGTTGGTGGTTGTCGAGCATCGCCTGCCAGTCGTCATAGGCGGCGCCAACGCCGAATTCGGAGGCAGCCGATTGGGCGCTTTCGAGGCGGCTCGAGGCAATGGCGACGACTTCGGTACCCTCAACGTGGCGAAGGGCTGGCAAGTAGGCAGCGCGGGCAAAGCTTGCCCCGACAATTCCGATTTTCATTTTTGTCTTTCCGGTTTCGGGGTCAGCCCATGGTCTTGAGGCGCGGATCGAGGAAATCGCGCAGCCAATCGCCGAGAATGTTGAAGGACAGCACGGTCAGGACGATCGCCATGCCGGGGAAGAAGGCAAGCCACCACTTATTGGCCATCAACTGATCGCGGCTATCGGCGAGCATGGCGCCCCAGGTCGGCACATCGGGCGGCACGCCAAGACCAAGGAAGGAGAGCGAAGCTTCCGAAAGGATCACCGAAGCCACGTTGAACGAGGCAATGACGGTGAGCGGCGCGATGATATTGGGCAGGATGGTGCGGAAGATGATCAGGAAGGTGGAATCGCCAAGGGCACGGGCGGCTTCCACATATTCCTTCTCGCGAATGGAAAGCGTCTGGGCGCGGACGATGCGGGCATAGGTCACCCATTGGCCAACACCGAGCACGATGATGATGTTGACGACACCCGGCCCCAGGATGACGAGGAACATGATGGCAAGCAGGATGAACGGGAAGGCGAGCTGAATGTCGCCGAGACGCATGATGACGTCGTCGATCCAGCCACCGAAATAGCCGGCGAGAAGCCCGGCGATAACACCGATCGTGCCGCCGACAAGAATGGCGCAGATGCCGACGAGGAGCGAAACGCGGGCACCGTAGAGAAGGCGTGAGAACACGTCGCGGCCGAGCCCGTCCGTGCCGAGGAGGAAGAAAGCGTTGCGCCGGCCCTCGGTCAGCGGATCGGCAAGCCGCATCATGATGTCCTGCCGATTGGGATCGAGTGGAGAAATCCACGGGCCAAAGATGGCGGCGATGGCGACGCACAAAAGGATGAGCGCAGCAACGACCGGCCACTTAGCCTGGATCATGGAGCGGATGGCGCGGCGGAATTCGCGCCGCCTATGCGACATGGTTCGCGTAACGAGTGCGGGGCGCCCTGCAGTTTCGACCGACATTGGGGCCTCCTAGAGTTTCACGCGGGGGTCGATCCGAGCATAGACCAGGTCGACGATGAGATTGAGAGCGATAAACACCAGAGCCAGAGTGACGACGGCGGCCTGAACCACTGGGATATCGCGCTGATTGATGGCGTTGAAGACGAGCCGGCCGATGCCGGGCCAGGAAAAGACCATTTCCACGACGACTACGCCACCGATCAGGAAGCCGAATTCGAGGCCGATCATGGTGACGACGGGAAGCCAGGCATTGCGCAGCGCATGGCGGATAACCACGGCGCGCTCGCTGATGCCTTTGGAGCGGGCGGTGCGAACGAAATCCTGCCCCAGCACTTCGAGCATGGACGAGCGCACGAGGCGCGCATTGCGCGAGATCGAATACAACGC
>CAJYKO010000137.1 GCA_913775215.1 uncultured Devosia sp.
GCGCTTGCCAGTTTCGATGACAAGCCAGCCGATCGCCCGACCCCGATCGCCAGTGGTCCGGTTTTGCGTCCTGGCGGCACTGACGGCCGTGTCGAAGCGCTCCGCGCGCGCTTTGAACTGCCCTCGAACGGCACCGATGTCTACGACGATAGCCTGGTTGCCGCCGTCGAAAATTTTCAGGCGACCGCCGGCCTTGAAGTCGATGGCATCATCGGCCCTGCAACCATTGCGGCGTTCAACGGCGGCAAGGCCACGCGGCGCGAAGACATCATCGCCAACATGGAACGCTGGCGCTGGATGCCGGCCGACCTTGGAGAGTTCAACGTCTTCGTCAACATCCCCGAATTCCGCCTCGCGATCATGCGCGGGGGCAAGGAAGAATATACGACCCGCGTCGTCGTCGGTGCCATCAAGAACCAGACCCCGATCTTTTCGGACAATATCCGGCACCTGGTAGTAAACCCATATTGGAACGTCCCCTCGTCCATCGTGCGCGGCGAAATCGCGCCGGCTGTCTTGCGCAATCCCGGTTATACCGACAGCCACAATATGGACCTGCTCTACAATGGCTCGCCCGTCAGCCCCTGGCAGGTGAACTGGTCCCAAGTGTCGACCACGAATTTCCCCTTCAAGATCCGCCAGCGTCCGGGCGCCGGCAATTCGCTGGGGCAGATCAAGTTCCTTTTCCCCAACAAGCACGACGTCTATCTACACGATACCCCGTCCAAGGGCTTATTTGCCCGCTCCTCCCGCGCCTTGAGCCATGGCTGCATTCGCGTCGAGAACCCGTTCGAGTTCGCCGATGCGCTGATGGCCAATGAGCCGAACATTTCGCGCGCTTCGCTCGAAGCCATGTTCGGCCCCAATGAGCGCTGGGTGAATCCGGAAAAGAAAATCCCCGTCCACCTCGCCTATTTTACACTGCGCGTTTCGCCGGACGGGACCATCCGCTCCTATGGCGATATCTATGGACACAACGAAGCGCTGATCGCTGCCATGGGCCTTGCCCCGGCGGCCGAGACGCCCATTGTTGCTGAGGCCGAGGACATTCCGGACGACCTCTCTCCATAACCGATCCATGCCCGATTCGGGCTTCGGGCGCGCTCGGCGCTAACGGATTGTTAGCATTTTCGCCTTGGTTGCGCCCGTTTTTGCCCTTATTACTTTGGCTGTGAGGGGGCTCCTGTGAGCCAAGTTCACACCTAGTTAGCGTTAATCAAATCGTTCGATTTTTGCGCTACCATCAAACGATACTGGCATTGAACCGGGCAGAGTTTGGCGTGACGGGTCTTTCCTTTTTCAAGCGTAGCCGCGTGCTGCGCACCTGCGCAGCATTGGCTGTAACACTTTGTTTGGGCGGTCTTTTTGCCGTCCAACCAGCAGTGGCTGCAAGCGAGCGCGCCCTCTATGTTTACTACACGCACACCAAGGAAACCGCGCGCATCGTCTTCAAGCGCAACGGTCAATACGTGCAATCGGGTCTCGATGAGCTCAATTATTTCCTGCGCGACTGGCGCCGGAACGAGCCGACCAAGATGGATCCCCGCCTTTTCGACCTCGTCTGGGAAGTCTATCAGGAAGTCGGCGCGACCCAACCTATCAACGTGGTTTCGGCCTATCGGTCGCCCGCCACCAATGCCATGCTGGCCCAGAATTCCTCGGGTGTTGCGGACAATTCCCAGCACATGCGCGGCAAGGCCATGGACTTCTTTATCCCCGGTATCCCGCTCGCCAAATTGCGCGCCACCGCGATGCGCAAACAGGTCGGCGGCGTCGGATTCTATCCAACATCGGGCAGCCCCTTTGTCCACCTCGACGTCGCCTCCGTCCGCGCCTGGCCGCGCATGACCCGCGCCCAGCTCAAGGAACTCTTCCCCGACGGCCGCACCATGCACCTCCCAAGCGATGGTAAACCCTTGTCGCAAGAGGGTTATCAGGTCGCCATGGCCGAGTGGAAACGCTGCCACGCCTACCCGTGCAACGGCAGTTCCTCAGGCACCATGGTCGCCGATTCCGGCGGCGGCAGCGGCAAGACGCTGATGGACGTTCTCTTCGGCGGCAACAAGCAAGCCGCTCCTGCCCCGACACCGACCGCCCCCGCCGCAGCCCCTGCGCACATGCAGGTTGCCTCCGTCGCGCCCCAGGCCGCAACGCCTGACATTGCGCCCATTCCCGCGCCGCGCCCTGCCAGCATGAGCGTCGCCGCAGTCGCTGAAAATGCCGCGCCGATCCCCGCTGCGCCGCCCGCCATTCCATTCTCGAGCGTCGGCAGCGCGCCACTTGATCCCTCTGAAATGACTGCAGAAATCGTCGCGCCCATCCCGGCCATCAAGTCCGAGACGCTCCGCGTCGCGACGGCCGGCGCCCTGCCCGCCGGCGATGCCGTCACCGCGCTCGCGGCCCTCACCGAAGTGCCCATGCCGCTACCGCCATCAGCAAAGCCGGAAGACGCGACAATCCTTTCCGCTTATGCACCGGCGACACAGCGATCAATTCCGGCTGGCCTTGCCGCCCCGGTCGCAGCGTCCCTGACGCCCGCGACCACCGGCGCCATTCCGCCCCATCCGGCCGCCCGCCTGCCGATCCTGTCTTCCGTCGGCACCCCGATGCCGACGGAGCTAACCTCCTTGCCGGCCTCCGAATCCGAAATGGCGAGCCTCTTTTCCGGCACCTTCAGCGCCGCTGAAACCGCTCGCCAATCCGATCTGGTTGCTGCGCTCGCGACCCATGTCGCAAAGCCGCTTCCGGCCGATATGCGCAGCCCAAACCTTGTGGCCCCGGACTTCGAACATGTCGCTGACGTTTTCGCCGCCCCGGCCAGCCTGAGTTCGGACCATTTCGCGGTCATTTTTGATCGCGACGAAGCCGACTTTGATCCAACCCCCGAAATGGGCCGTTACACGATTATCATGGGCGCTGGCGACGACACGACCGGCCTTGGTCACTCAAGGTTCGCTCCACTCGCAAACTAATAAAGAACGTGGCGACCTAAAGCCGCCACTTTCACGGTTCTCAAGCGTTCCATGTGATCGGCAAGTGCGTTTGCCGGTCCTTGCATTGGCCCGACCGCGAGCCTAAAGACTTGTGTGTTGCCGCCGCATCTCATGGAGCCTCGCTTGGCCGAAACGCCGCAAACCCCACTACTTGATACGGTCAACACGCCGGCCGATCTGCGCGCCCTGCCTCGCGAACAGCTCACTCAGCTGGCAGACGAACTGCGTGTCGAGATGATCGAGGCGGTTTCCGTAACCGGCGGTCACTTGGGAGCGGGCCTTGGCGTCGTCGAGCTGACCGTTGCGCTTCACGCGGTTTTTGATACCCCGCACGACCGAATCATCTGGGACGTGGGCCATCAGGCCTATCCGCACAAAATCCTGACTGGCCGCCGCGACCGCATCCGCACCCTTCGCCAGAAGGATGGCTTGTCAGGTTTCACCCGCCGCGCGGAAAGCGAATACGATCCTTTCGGCGCCGGCCATTCCTCGACCTCGATTTCCGCCGGCCTCGGCATGGCCGTCGCCAGCGAACATCTCGGCATCAAGCGCAATGTTGTCGCCGTCATTGGCGATGGCGCTATGTCTGCAGGCATGGCCTATGAAGCCATGAATAATGCCGGCGATATGGACGCTCGCCTCGTCGTCATTCTTAACGATAACGACATGTCGATCGCGCCACCCACCGGCGCGTTACGGGCTTATCTTGCCCAACTCGTGTCGAGCCCCGCCTATCGCGGCACGCGCGACGCGGCCAAATCCATCGTCAGCAAGCTACCTAAGCCCCTGCATGAACCTGCCCGCAAGACAGAAGAGTTTGCGCGCTCTTTCTTCACTGGCGGGACGCTTTTTGAAGAACTCGGCTTTTATTATGTCGGCCCGATCGATGGTCATAACCTCGATCATCTTCTGCCGGTCCTTGAGAACGTGCGCGATATGGAAGCAGGCCCAGTCCTGATCCATGTCGTCACCAAGAAAGGCAAGGGCTATGGCCCCGCCGAAAGCTCCGCCGACAAATATCACGGCGTCAGCAAATTCAATGTCATCACCGGAGCCCAGACCAAGGCACCGTCAAACGCACCGTCCTACACCAACGTTTTTGCCGAAACGCTGATCCAGGAAGCGAAAGACGACCCACGCGTGGTGGCCGTCACTGCAGCGATGCCCACGGGTACCGGCCTTGATAAATTTGCTGAGCTATTTCCAAACCGCATCTACGACGTGGGCATCGCCGAACAGCACGCGGTCACCTTTGCAGCAGGCCTTGCCAGCGAAGGCATGCGCCCCTTCTGCGCCATCTATTCGACCTTCCTGCAGCGCGCTTACGATCAGGTGATCCACGACGTTGCGATCCAGGGCCTGCCGGTGCGCTTCGCGATCGATCGCGCGGGCTTTGTTGGCGCCGATGGCCCAACTCATGCCGGCAATTACGACAACGCCTATCTTGGCGCCGTGCCAGGCATTGTGCAGATGGCCGCCGCCGACGAAGCCGAACTCCGCCACATGGTCGCGACGGCGACCGCCTACGATGCAGGCCCCATTACGTTCCGCTATCCGCGCGGAGATGGCATGGGCGTCGAGATGCCGGCGCGCGGCGAAATCTTGCCCATCGGCAAGGGTCGCATTCTCCGCCAAGGCAGTGCCATTGCGCTTCTCTCGTACGGTACGCGTCTCGGTGAAGTCCTTGCAGCCGCAGACAAACTCGCGGCTTTGGGCTTAAACCCAACCATTGCCGACGCGCGCTTCATGAAGCCGCTTGACGAAGAACTCATCGTCAAGCTCGCCCAGACGCACGATGTCCTGGTGACCACCGAAGAGGGCGGGCTCGGCGGCTTTGGCAGCCACGTTGCGACCTTCCTCGCGAGCAATGGCCTCCTCGATGGCAAGCTCCGCTTCCGTCCGCTGATGATCCCGGATCGCTTCGACGAGCATTCCAGCCAGAACGACATGTACGCCGCAGCGGGCCTTGATCGCGCCGGCATCGTCGCAACGGCCCTGACTGCACTTGGCTATGACGAAGCCGCCATGAAGGCCGCTCTCGCCCAAGCGTGATCCCAATCGATTTCGGTCAAAAAAAATCCCCGCGCGAGCGGGGATTTCTGTTTTGGCCGTTATGGTTCGCCTTACTTCCAGGTAAAGGCTCGGGTCACGGCGTAGTTGAACACCGAACTCATGATCGCGCCAGAGAGACCAGCGATGAACGTCTGGTGATCCCACTGATAGATCGCATTGGCGACCGAGATATTGGCGATGCCGCCAAGCGCACAGATGGCGCAAAAGCTCAGGAAGCCTGTGATGAGCTTAGTGCCCTTCAACTTGCGATCGGCATAGGTCAGGTTGTTGTTGAGGATGAAATTCCAAGCCATGGCGATCAAAGTCGCCGCGATCTGGGAGACCACAAAACCCTGTGCAAGCACAGAGGTGAAAAAGCCGAGCGTCAGGAGGTGAACGACTACTCCTGTGCCACCGACCAGGCCGAACAACAGGAAGCTTGGTGGCAAGGCACCACCGGTCATCTTCGAAAACCAAAGCCCGAGGTACTGGATCACCACCAGCGGATTCATCTTACTTTCGCCGGCATGGCGCGGACGGAAAGTGTAGGGGACCTCGGCAATCTCTAGCGGCTTGCCCATGCGGGCCGAGGTGACGATGAGATCGATCAGGATCTTGAAGCCGTCGCTGGCCAGTTTGGGCGCTGCCGCAAGGGCCGCCTCGCGCCGGATGAGGAAGAAGCCGCTCATCGGATCGCTGACGGCTTGCCCCGCAATCATACCGGCAAGCTTGTTGGCAAAATTGCTGCCCGAAAGGCGTGTGGCACTGAGACCATCGCCAGCAGAACCGCCTTCGGCAAAGCGCGAACCGACGACGAGGTCGGCACCGGCCAGTGCCTTGGCCAGCATCAGCGGCAGAATGGATTCGTCATGCTGCAGATCGGCATCGATCACAGCAACATAGGGCGCAGCGGTGACCGCCATGCCTTCGACGCAGGCAGAGGCCAAACCACGGCGGCCAAAGCGGCGGAGGCAGCGAATATTGGCGTAAACCCGGCTCAGCTCGTTGACGACATCCGCCGTACCATCTGGGCTATCGTCGTCGACGACGATCATCTCCCAAGGCGTCTCGCCAAGCGCGACAGCAACCTTCTCATAAAGAAGCTCGACATTATCCCGCTCGTTATAGGAGGGAACGATGACGGCAAGCTGAGGAGGGCGGAAGGTGGAGGAGGTTTCGACGCGGACTTCTTGAAGCGAACCGTTCGACATTTTTGTGGAGCACTCTGGCTTCGGGCATTCTGTTTAAAAGCACGCCTCGCACGAAAAGTTGCAAAGAGATATTTCATAACAGGGTTGCATGAGCCGCAGATGTGATAACCCGGTCTTTATGCAATCTCAGGCATCATTGCGTGGCAGGAGAAGCCATGTTCCCACTCAGCCTTGAGACCAAGCAGGATAGGCCCACCGCCTTGCTCCTGCTCTTGCCGCTTGTTTTTATCCTGAGCGGCACCCTGATCCGGTTCCTCGCCTTTCGTTATGCGCAGCCGGATGCTGATTGGACCAGTTATTTCGGCGCTCTTTGCCGCTGGGATTGCGGCTGGTATGTGCGCATGGCCGAAACAGGCTATGACAGGTTCCCGATCCCTTCGCGCATCAATGCCGGCAACTGGGCGTTTTTCCCTTTTTACCCGATGCTGGTCGGGCTTGTCGCCAAGGTCGTTCCCCTGCCGACGATCGTGCTGGCGAGCCTGCTCTCGATCTTGACCGCCTATGCAGCCGTTTTGGCCGCTTGGCCCCTCCTCGGGCGCAGTATTCGCGCCTATGCGCTTTATGCGGCCTTTATGCTGTCCGGGCCTGTCTCGTTCTATTTCACGACCTTTTTCACCGAGGTCATGTATGTGCTGCTGACAACGCTGGTTTTTCGGTTCCTCGGTCGTTCCAATTATCTCGGCGCTGCCGGCGCCGCTGCGCTTCTCTCTGCCACCCGCATTGTCGGCGTTTTTGCCTCGCTCTCGATCGGCGTTCAGGCCCTTATGGATTATCGGAAGACCGCAGGCACATGGAAGGGCGTCATCCCAGGCCTTCTCGCCCAGCCGCGCCTTGTCCTTTCCATCTTCATCGCGCCTCTTGGCTTTTTTACCTATGTCGCCTTCCTCAATTATTGGGTCGGCGATGGACTTGCGTTCAGCCACACCCAGCGCGCCTGGGGCAGGATGATTGCCAATCCGGCAGTTTATCTTTGGGAAGGCCTCAAAAAATGGCCCGACAATGGCGCTCTTTTCAGCAATTCGCAGATCCTGGCGCTAGCGGCCGTTGCGGGCCTGATCGTCACTGGCATTCTCGCCTGGCGCCGCCAATGGCCCGCTGTGGTTTTCTGCCTTTTCTGCATCGTCATTCCCCTTGCGGCGGGGCTTGCGTCCATGCTGCGCTTTATGACCGCCATGGCGCCACTCACTATTACGGTTGCGACGCTCCTGGCGCGCCAACGCATTGTGTTCGCGTTGAGCCTTGTCGCCATCATCGTCAGCGCCTGGTTCGTCACTCTGGCCTGGATGGGAGGCAATGTTGCGCTTGTCTGACCGCTCTCCCACGACCCTTGGCGCTTATGCGCTCGCCGCGCTGATCGCGCTCTTTGAGCTGACCATTCTCTGGCAGGCGCTCCACCCAACCGTGTCCGACGATTACCGCGCCTACTATATCGACAAGACGACCACCTGCCTGCCTCAGCCGGTCGCGGCGGACTACACGCTGGGTACGCAACTCGATTTCCGTTCGGGCGGTGACGACACGCGCGAATTGCGGCCCTGCGGCTGGGATGGCCCGGCAGGCGATGGCATGCATTCCATCGGCCAGACGTCTCGGCTGCGCTTCGAGGTCGGGCCGCCGCAGAATTTGACACTGTCGATGGAATTGACTGGCGTCACGTTGCCCGGGCCAGCAGAACAGCGCGTGCTCGTTTCGGCCAATGGCGTTGACCTGCAGGAATTGCTCGTCACGCCGGGAAAGACCGAGCGCTTCACCATTGCCATTCCCAAAGAGGCAGTCGGCGATAGCGGCTTTCTGGATTTGAAATTTGATTATCCAGACGCAATCAGTCCAGGCAATCGCATCTCCAACACCTATTGGCGCAGCGTCAAACTTGGCAGGCTGAAGCTCAGCCCTGCTTAGCGGATCCAGGCACCGTTAACCGAGAGCGCCCTGATGTTGTACCATCCAGTCTCGATAACGGCGGCGGCCGTTATCGAGGTGGGTTCGCATGCTTTCTCGCGCGAGTTTTCTATCCCGGCCGGCAATGGCATCGGCGATGGCTCTATGCTCTGCATGAATTTTCTCAAGGAAGGCGACCTGCTCTTCGCTCTGGGCAAATTCCGCGCCCAGCGCCTTTCTCGGGATAAGGCGCTCCCCTAGCTGATCGACGAAATTCGCAAATTTGGGGTTGCCGGTCGATTGGGCTATGGCGCGATGGAGGGTGCGATCTGCGTCGCTCGCCAAAGTCTTTTCCTTGATGCACTGCGCAAAAGCGGCCATTGCCTGCTCTATTCGCAATAGATCGGTCTCGCTGCGCCGCTCAGCAGAGAGACCCGCGGCCTCAATCTCCACGCCCATGCGCAGTTCCATGAATTCCAAGACATCGGCTAGGTCGTCAGGCGAGCGCATGACCAGGGAACCGATCGCGGCTGGCGGTCCGTCGCTGACATAGACACCCGACCCACGCTTGGACACCAGCCGCCCTTCGGCCTGAAGGCTGGCAATCGCCTCGCGCACCACAGTCCGGCTGACGGCAAACCGCAGGCACAACTGTTCCGCTGTGGGCAACCTGTCCCCCGCTTGCAGCTTTTCGGCCGCAATCAATCCGATGAGGCCGTCCTTGACCTTATCCGTCAGCCGCATGGCGCCGTGCCGCATCAAGCCCTCACCCATCCTGTAAGTGTGATCATCGCGAACCGACGCCCGTTGTGATCCCTTGTATCATCGCACGATTTTTCATACAACTTTTGAAAACTCACACAACTTTGGATCGACCATGTATGTAGGAACCCAGCTCAGCGGCAAGGATTTGGAGCGCCTCGGCGATCGCTATCTTCGGCAACTGGCCCAGTTGGGCCTCAAGCATGTTTGCATCGACCCGCCGGGTAGTCCATACGAGTGGACGCGCGACATCATCGCGCGACACATCGAGCGCTTGGACACGCATGGTCTGGTGCTCGACATGGTGCAGTTGCCGATGCCTTCTTCCGGCATAAACACGCACCAGTCACCCGGCGTTGTGCTTGGCAAATCGCCTGAACGCGACCGCGAAATCGACGGGATGTGCCGCATTGTCGAAACCTTGTCCGCACTCGGCGTACCCGCGGCCAAATATAACTTCAATGTTTTGGGCATTCCGCGCACGCCATCCGAGCGCGGACGCGGTGGCGCGATTGTACCGACCTTCAGGCACGAGCAGCTGACCAATACCGGCGAGTTGACCGAAGCAGGCAAGGTCAGCGCCGAGGCGTTCTGGGAACGCATAACCTATTTCCTCGAGCGCATCGTGCCCGTGGCGGAGGCGGCAAAAGTTCGTCTTGCCTGCCATCCACACGACCCCCTTACCCCTCCGAACTATCGCGGTTTCGAGAAACGCGTGCTTGGCAATGCAGAGGGGCTGAAGCGCTTTGTGCAGATTGCCGAAAGCCCCTATCATGGGCTCAATTTCTGCCAGGGCACGATCGCGGAAAGCATGGAAAATCCACGCGAGGAAATCGACGAGGTGATCCGTTGGTTTGGCAGCCGCGGCAAGATTTTCAATGTCCATTTCCGCAACATCAAGGGCGGGCGCTATTCATTTACCGAAGTCTTCCCCGATGACGGCGACATGGACATGGCGCGCAGCTTCAAGGTCTATCAGGACTGCGGTGTGGACTGCATGATCATGCCGGACCATATGCCGGAAATCGACGGCGAAGCGCCGTTTGAAACTGCCTTCGCCTTCGCTTTTGGCTACATCATTGGGCTTTTCCAGGCCAACGGGCTTAATCCTTACGGCCCTTGATCTCTTGATCCGCTAAATAGCACAAAAGGCCCGGCACCACTGGTACCGGGCCTTTTTCCGTCAAGCGACAGATCAACGGCTATGAGACGAGATCAAGTTTGCTAGAGTGGAGTAATCCGTTTCGTTGAGTTCGACGAGCGGGCTGCGCACCGGACCAGCAGGCTTGCCCACGATCGTCGCACCAGCCTTGATCATCGACACGGCATAGCCGCGCTTGCGGTCACGCAATTGAATAAGGGGCAGGAAAAAGGACTTCAGCAACCGATCGATCGTGCCCTGATCGCGCGAACGCACTGCACCATAAAACTCGAGCGCAAGATCAGGCACGAAATTGAACACGGCTGACGAATATGTCGTCACACCCATTTCAAGATAGGGCTGCGCAAAGACCTCGGCAGTGGGCAGACCACCGATATAAACCAGCCGATCTCCCAGGCTCTGGGCAATGCGGACCATCAGCTGAACATCGCCAATGCCATCCTTGTAACCGACTAGATTTGCATGACGCTCGGCAAGGCGCGAAAGCGTATCGGGATTGAGGTGAGTATTGTCGCGCGCATAGTAGATGACGCCAATCTGGACGGCTTCGCAGATAGCCGAGATATGGGCCTCTATCCCGTCCTGCTCGGCAAACATGAGGTAGTGCGGCAAAACAAGTATGGCCTTTGCACCAGCAGCCTCTGCGCGGCGTGCCAGGTCGACAGCCATTCGCGTGCCGTAGCCGACCCCGGCGATCACCGGCACGTCAGCGCTGCTGTTTGCCACAGCCGTTCGGATGACAGCGTCATATTCGTCCATGCCGATGGAAAAAAACTCACCCGTTCCGCCGGCAGCAAAGAGCGCACCGACGTCATAGGACGAGAGCCATTCCAGGCGCTGCGCGTAGGATTTGGCGTCGAAGCTGCCATCGGCACCGAAATCGGTGACAGGAAATGACAGCAGCTTGGCACCAATGGCGGACTTGAGAGCGGCATAGTCCATGAACATGTCCCGGATTAGTAATATCACTTTATAATTAATATGATCTGATTGGTGGCGTCAATGACAGACCGAAATAGACAACCATCCGCGCACTCCGCCAGCGTCAAAAATGCAAAACCTCGCCAGCGGGGCTGGCGAGGTCATAAGTCGAACTAAAAACTGTTCGGTGCTTTTACTGCATGCCCATGGCTTGCATGTAGAGATCAAGGATCGCCTCATGCTCCGCACGTTCATTGGCGTCCTGCTTGCGAATGCGGACGATCTGGCGGATCACCTTGGTGTCGTATCCACGGCCCTTGGCCTCGGCGAAGATTTCCTTGATATCGGCCGCAATCGCCGCCTTCTCTTCTTCCATGCGCTCGATGCGTTCGATGAAGGCACGCAGTTCATCGGCAGCGACATTATCCCCGGTGATTTCTTCAGCCATTCGGCTCTCCATTCAAATTGATGAGACGCCATTCTGGACAGCGGCCCATGCCCGTCGTTTTAGTCAAAGATAGAGGTACTCGAGGCAGCCCACCCCCTCGCAGGGAAACTTCGCGCGTCAAAGGCTCCATCGCGCGGCGTCAGCTTTGTCTGCAAACCTCATTTTGTTCCGGCCACCTTGAACCTCAAGGCCTTCCAAGGTTCAAGCCCTTGACGCGCGATTCGACTGACTGTCGCAGCAATTGGGCTCGCAATTCCGTCAAATCAGATGGCTAAGGCCGGCACCATGAACATTCTCATAACGCGATTCTGAAAGCGCCCCGCGCTTTAGTCATTGACCTGCCCTTCTCCATCAGATCAAACAAATGCGGTTCTCCCATGATAAGTGGCTTGCCTGTGCACCGTTTAAGCCTTGGCGCTCTTTTCTTGCCTTTGGTTTCGGCCGGGCTCTATTTTCTACCCGCAGCGCCTGCCTATGCCGATCTGCGCATTTGCAATCAGACGGCGAACGTCGTTTCGGTCGCACTCGGCTATAGGGCTGAACGCGGCTGGATGAGCGAAGGCTGGTGGCAAACCCCGCCTGGGGATTGTCGTACGCTCTATCAAGGCGACCTGCAGCGGCGCTTCTACTACCTCTATGCCGTTGACGACATCGCTGGCGGAGCCTGGGACGGCCAGGTCTTCATGTGCACGCGCGACGAAACCTTCACAATATTCGGGGTTGAGGATTGCCTCGCACGGGGCTATGAGCGCACCGGGTTCTTTGAAATCGATACCCAGAACCGGACCGATTGGACGATGCAGCTCACCGAGAATGCTGGCGCGCCCAATGTGGTTGGCCCTGGCGAAGGTGAAGATCTAGAAGAGCCGGCTTTCCTGGTTGATCCCGAGAACCCCGATCAGGCAGCCCCACCACCTCCGCCGCCCACAGAGACACAGAACACGGAATCGCCATGAGACGGATCAGACGCGCAAAGATCCTCGCCACCCTCGGGCCGGCAAGCAACGAGGAGAAGATGATCGAGGAGCTGGCCAAGGCCGGTGCGGACGTCTTCCGCATCAATATGAGCCATGCCAGCCACGAGCTTCTGCATCAGACCGTTGCCCGGATCCGCAGTGTCGAAGCGCGCCTCAAGCATCCGCTCGGCATTCTCGTTGACCTCCAGGGGCCGAAACTTCGTGTCTGGAAGTTCGCCGAGGGTTCAATCAATCTCGTCCAGGGCCAGAAATTCACCCTCGACAGCGAAAAGAACGACAACGGCAATTCCGAGCGCGTCTACCTGCCGCATCCGGAAATCATCGAATCCGTTTCCGTTGGCGACCGTCTCCTTCTGGACGATGGCAAGCTGCAACTCAAGGCGACTAAAGTCGGAGGCGGAGTCATCGAGACCGAAGTCGTCTATGGCGGCAAGCTCTCCGACAAGAAGGGCGTCTCCCTGCCCGATACGCTGCTGCCCACGGGCGCGCTGACCGAAAAGGATCATGCCGATCTCCTCGAAGGCCTCAAAGCCGAAGCGGACTGGATCGCGCTTTCCTTCGTGCAGCGCCCCGAAGACATCATCGACGTGCGCAAGATCGTTCAGGGCCGCGCCGGCGTCATGGCCAAGATCGAAAAGCCACAGGCCATCGATCGCCTTGAAGAGATCGTCAAGCTCTCGGACGCCATTATGGTCGCCCGTGGCGATCTTGGCGTCGAACTGCCGCTCGAAACCGTTCCGGACCTCCAGAAGCGCATGATCCGAATGTCTCGCCGCTACGGCAAGCCAGTGGTCGTCGCGACGCAAATGCTCGAATCCATGATTACCGCTCCGGTTCCGACGCGAGCCGAAGTTTCAGACGTGTCGATCGCCGTCTTTGAAGGGGCGGACGCTGTCATGCTCTCGGCCGAGTCCGCTTCGGGCCAATACCCGATTGAGGCCGTGGCAACGATGAACAAGGTGGCTGTGGCCGTCGAAAGCGACGCGAACTACCGCAACATCATCCGCGCTGCTCAGACCGAACCGGAAGCTACCGCCGCTGACGCCATTTCGGCGGCGACGCGCCAGGTTGCTGAAACGCTCGATCTGGCAGCCATCGTCACCTATACCGCATCGGGCTCGACCGGCATTCGCGCGGCGCGCGAACGCCCCTCCAAGCCCATCATCGCGCTCTCGCCCAATCTGCGCACCATTCGCCGCTTGTCAGTGGTCTGGGGCATTCATTGCGTGCAGACCGAAGATGCCGTCAGCCTTGAAGACATGGTCGACCGCGCCTGCGTCATCGCCTACCAAGAAGGCTTTGCACGCCCCGGCGACCGCATCGCCATTACCGCCGGCGTCCCGCTTGGTACCCCTGGCGCCACCAACATGCTCCGCATCGCCTTCGTCCGTCAGGACGGCGCTGGTTCGAGCTGAGCCTATTGCAAGACAAGCACAAAGGCCCGCGCAAGCGGGCCTTTTCTTTTTCTGCTGACGTTTGCCTGCCACGGCCCATAATCAGTTAGGACGAGCCGTCATGCTCCAAAAGGCTTTTGAGCGTCATGAAATCTGTATTGATCCATTCGAGCGCTGACCGGAACTGTTCATCACTCGTGCCAGGCCGCTGAAAGAACGTGAAAATCAATTCGGTGCCCGACTCGTTGGGCATGGCCCGCATGGGCGTCCACAAGAGCGGTTCGCCCGGCACAAAGACGGCATGATCGAGAACGCCGAACTCATTGGGAGGCGTGAAACGGATATGCCGAACACCACCGAAACGGACCTCCGCGTACCAATCGCCGCTCTCCAATCGGTGGTAAAAGTTTGGATCGACAGCAGCCCAGTGCGGGTAATTACCCGGATCGGCGAGGTAGGCATAGACTAGGAGATAGGGCCGGTCGATCTGGACCGAGATCGTCTGTGAGCGTCGCATAAAGGGCCTTTTCGTCGCCGGCCTTCAGCCTATCTCGCTCAGAGCAAAAGAAAAAGCCCGCCGAAGCGGGCTTTTTGAAGTGTCGGTTAAGCGACTACTCAGCCCTGGCGGGCCTTGAAACGCTTATCCACCTTATTGATGATGTAGACGCGCCCGCGACGACGGACGAGCTTGTTCGCGCGGTGGCGCGTCATCAACGCCTTCAGCGAGTTGGTGATCTTCATCGTTGTATTCCCTGGTCAAACAAAAGGGGCGCCAAGGCGCCCGAAAACTGCGCCCTTCATAGGGAAATAGACCGGGTCTGTCAACGCGCCCGGCAAAGAGTTTTCCCGCATTTGCACGGTAGCGGAACGCAGCCAATTAACCGGCAAGTCAGCCTTCCCGCTAGGATTTTTCACAGGGTTAGAGGGACGTTGCGTGAACACCATCCTCAAGCATGGCGTCGTCATTGCCGATCCGGTCGAGAACATGGCCGCGCTGATCGCAGCCATGATGCGCGCCATTGGTCACCGCATGGTGACCGAGGTAAGGACCGCCAAAGACCTTATTGCGGTGCTCGATGCCCGATCTCATAGCCTCATCGTCATCGATGGCGTCAGGCGGGCCGATCGCGTCATCGATGACGATGAGGCTATGAGATCGGGCATCGAGCACCGCAATAAGGTCTTTGGCGGTCCTTACCTCGGTCACCATGCGGTGACCAATGGCGCGCATCATGGCTGCGAT
>CAJYKO010000138.1 GCA_913775215.1 uncultured Devosia sp.
CGCGTAAAACCGGTGTTGGGCGGGGATGGTCAGGTCAACCGTATCGTTGGCACCCTGCAGGACGTGACCGAGGACCGTGCCGCGCGCGAGCGGCTCTTGCATGACGCGGTTCATGATAGCCTCACCGGCCTCCCCAATCGCCAATTGCTGCTTGATCGACTCGAACGCTCGCTGGCGCGCGCCCGCACGCCGGGCGGCATCAAGCCGGCCGTGTTTTTGATCGATATCGACCGATTCATGGAGCTCGAAGAGCGCATCGGCCATTCGGCGGCTGATTCTGTGTTGCTTGCCATTTCCCGTCGCATCGCCCGCGTCATGCGCCCGCTCGATACCGTTGCACGCATTTCCGGCGATCAGTTCGCGGTAATCCTCGCCTCCGAACAGACGGCCGGTAAGATCGCCGAGAGCGCCGAGCAGATCCGCAAGGCCTTGAAGGCGCCGTTCAATTTTGGCGACCGCGACCTCACCATCACAGCTTCGATCGGCGTCACCATCTACGATGGCAATCCGGCCGAAGCTGCTGATGTGCTGCGCGATGCCGAACTGGCCATGTATTACGCCAAGCGCCTCGGCGGCGACCGCATCGAAGCCTATCGCGCCTCCGCCCGATCGATCGCCAATTACAACCGGGCTAGTGAGGAAGACCTCGAACGCGGCATGCGACAGGGCGAGCTGCATGTGCAGTATCAGCCTGTGATGAACATTGCTTCTGGGCAGATCGTTGGCGCCGAAGCGCTGATGCGCTGGAACCACCCGACGCGCGGCGTAGTCAACCCTGACGAATTCGTGCCGCTGGCCGAGCGCTCTGGCCAGATCGAAAAGCTCGGGCGCCTGGCTTTCGAACAGGCGGCAACTCAGGCCCGCGAATGGTCCGCGACTATTGGGCTCAGCGAAGACTTCTTCATCTCGGTCAATCTATCGCCGACGCAGCTAGCGACCGAAACGCTCCTCAACGACATGCGCAATCTCGTCGCGCAGGACAAGACGCTTGCCACCCATCTCAAACTTGAGATCACCGAAGGCCAGGTGATGAGCAATCCCGAGCATTCCGCCTATATGCTTGAAGCGCTGCGCAGCCTCGGCCTTGGCCTAGCGCTTGATGATTTTGGCACGGGGCACTCCTCGCTGAGCTATCTGCACCGCTTCCCGTTCGACACGATCAAGATCCCGGCGGCCTTTGTGAAAATGGGCACCGAAACTGGCATTCCCCACACGCAGGCGCCGATCATCCGTGCCATTGTCGGGCTCGCGGAAGACCTCGATCTGATGGTGATTGCCGAGGGCGTTGAGACGCTCGACGAGATTGAGCGCCTGCGCCAGATGAATTGCCGCTTCGCCCAAGGCTTTGCCTTTGGCGCTGCAATGACAGGGCAGGAATTGGCAAAGAAGCTGATGGCGCAAGCGGGGCGGTGAGCCCCGCCGCTCATGTTAGCGGCGCGCTAGGCGTGCCCCGCGTCGGTGCTCAGCGTCGCGCGCGTGATATGGAGACTTTCGAGCGCCTTCTCATAGCGCTGCTCTACCGGCGTGTTGAAGACGAGTTCAGGCGAAAACGGTACGGTCAGCCAGCCATTGTCGGCGATTTCCCGCTCAAGTTGTCCGGGGCTCCAACCGCAGCATCCCAGCGCAAAGAACGAAGCCTTGGGCGCTGGCCCAAAGGCCATGGCGCGAAGAACATCAAGCGTGGCGGTCAGGCCAATATCCTCGGTGACCTTATAAGTGTTGCCGCTGTGGTAGTCTGCTGAATGCAACACAAAGCCGCGCCCCTTCTCGACCGGCCCGCCGCGCATCACGGCGCGCTCGCGGATCGTATCCGGCAGACGAATGACGGCATCGGGATCGCCGAGGTCGAGCTCATCCAAAATGTCGGCAAAGCGCAGATTGGCCAGTTCGTGGTTGACCACGAGCCCCATGGCCCCTTCTTCCCCATGACCAACGAGCAGGATCACGCTTTCGGCGAAGCGCTCATCCTTCATGCCAGGCATGGCCACCAGGAATTGTCCTTCAAGAGAATTCATGGGCCAAGCTTATGCCCTGGGCCGGATGAAGCCAAGCCTAACGGCCCTTCACGAAGGCCTGAAGGCGCGTCAGCTATTCCTAAACCATCTCCTGCGTTAATGCCGAGCCATGCGCCTTTCTGCTCTTGCCCTCGCCGTTCTATCTGTCGTCACTGTCCCGGCTTATGCCGGCGAAACGCCATGGCAGGAAGTAACGCCAGGCGTCAAATTGCGCTTGGTCAGTAGCGGCGTTGTCAAGGCGGATGGCAAGGCGCTATTCGGTCTTGAAATCGACATGCCCGAAAATACCAAGACCTATTGGCGCGTGCCGGGGGAAACAGGCTTTCCCACCGAACTCGATTTCTCCAAATCTCGCGGGGTTAGTGAGGGAAAGATCGTTTGGCCCCATCCCATCGTTGACCTGAGCTCGGGCTATCTCGACTTTGCGTATTTTGGTCCGACGCTGCTGCCGATCGAGGTCAGCGTTGCGGATAAATCGGGCGAGGTCGAGCTCTCGGCGCTTCTTGGTATCTGTTCAGATATCTGCATCCCGGC
>CAJYKO010000139.1 GCA_913775215.1 uncultured Devosia sp.
GCTCGTGAGGTCTTCGTCGCCGATAGAAAAAATCTCACATGCCCCTTTGAGAGTGTAGACCGAGTAGGGTTCGGCAGTTTTGGCGGATGTGGAGGACATCAGCAGAAGACCTGTCAGAAAAAGGAGGAATTTCATGCGTTCATCGTGGTTTGTGCTGGCATGAGCTTAAACGAAAAAGGCGCCGTGGTGGCGCCCTTAGTTTTGTGCTGAGGCCTCAGGATGGGCCCTGGCGTTCGCCGGGGTGACATCGCGGGAATAGTGCAGAGACGGTTTAGCGGCCCTGGAAGACGGATTTGTCGGCCATGACGCCGGTGATTTCGCTGACTTTGACCGAGCGGCCTTCCGTGGCGGATTTGAGGGCGGCGTCGGCAAGGGCAAGGGCGATGAGTCCGTCAGTGCCGCTGGGGGATGCCGGGGATTTCGATTCGACGAAATCGATGAAGCTCGAGATTTCGCGGGCATAGGCTTCGGTGTAGCGGGTCATGAAGAAATCATGCAGCGGCGGGCGGGTGTAGCCGGTGCCGTTAGCGATTTCAATGGAGACAGGACGCTGATTCTCAGCCGCTACAGCGCCCTTGGAGCCGTGGACTTCAATGCGCTGGTCATAGCCATAGGTGGCGCGGCGGGAGTTGGAGATCGTGGCGTGCTTGCCTGACGCCGTCGAGAGCATGACCGAAGCGCTGTCGAAGTCGCCGGCCTCGCCGATAGCGGGATCGACCAAGACCGAGGCCTGGGCGGTCACCGTGTCGATTTCCTCGCCGAGGAGGAAGCGGGCCATGTCGAAATCGTGGATGGTCATATCGCGGAAGATGCCGCCGGAGCGCTTGATATAATCAACGCCGGGGGCGCCGGGATCGCGGGAGATGATGGTGACCATTTCGACGTCGCCGATATGCCCTTCATCGATCGCCTGCCTGACGGCCTGGAAGTGAGGGTCGAAGCGACGATTGAAACCGACCATGAGGGTGGCGGCAGTTTCGTCGACGACGCGGATGCAGGCCTTTACGCGTTCAATATCGAGATCGACCGGCTTTTCGCAGAAAATGGCTTTGCCGGCGCGGGCGAAGCGCTCGATCAGATCGGCGTGCGTGTCGGTTGGCGTGCAGACGACGACGGCGTCGATATCGGTCGAGGTCAGGATGGTGTCGATCGTGCGGACTTCGGCGCCGTATTGGGTGGCGATGGCATTGGCAGCGTCAGCCATTGGGTCGGCGACGGCAACCATTTTTGCCTTGGGGTTGGAGCCAATGGCCTTGGCGTGAACTTTGCCAATACGGCCGGCGCCGAGAAGGCCAAAACGAACGGTCATGAGGGTACCTCCACCCGAAAATGCTGTGGAATGAATAGGCGATTTTTGATGCGAATGGAATGAGAATTCTATGCAAAGGACGGACCCACTGTCGCCTCTGCGGAGGCCGGCCATTTGAGCTCAGCTCAAATGGCTTTCTCAGCTAAATTCACTCCACTGGAGCGAGTTTGCCCTTTGGGCCGGTTTGAACCCCCTCACCCTGGATTTTACTGAACTCAAGAATCCTGTCCCTCTCCACCAAGGGGCGAGGGAGAGGGCGGTGGCTCACGTTTCCCGCGCGCGTTCGAGGATGCGTTTGCATTCCAACAGTTCGCGGAGGACTTCGGAGAGTTTTTCGCGTGATTCTTCGTCGAGGGCCGGGTCGGCCGTCATGACGGCTTCTTCGATCTCGGCTTCGTCGGCGGCGGCCTGGGCTTCTTCGATGAGAGGAATGATCTCGTCGAGGCCCTTGCCTTCGCCAACGGCGATGACATAGCGGGGGCCCTGATCCTTGAGGATCTTCTGGACGCCCTTGATGGTAAAGCCTTGATCGTAGAGAAGGTGACGGATGCCGCGCAGCAGCATGACGTCTTCGGGGCGATAATAGCGCCGGCCGCCACCACGCTTCAGCGGCTTGATGGTGGCAAAGCGTGTTTCCCAGAATCGCAGGACGTGCTGGGGAAGATCAAGTTCTTCCGCGGCTTCAGATATCGTCCGGAATGCGTCTGGAGACTTGTCCAAACCGGTCGCCCCTCGAGTAAGAAAGCCTTACTTTTCAGCGGCAACCATAGACTTGTTGATTTTGGACTTCAACACGTTGCTGGGTTTGAACACAAGAACCTGCCGAGGAGAGATTGGCACTTCCTCGCCCGTCTTGGGATTGCGGCCGATACGCTCGTTTTTGGAGCGCACCTGGAAAGAGCCGAACGAAGAAAGCTTGACGTTGGCGCCGGTAATCAGCGCCTCCGACATGAGTTCGAGAACGCGTTCGACCAATTCGGCCGACTCGGTTCGCGACAGTCCGACAGAACCGTAAACAGCTTCCGCCAGGTCAGCCCGCGTTACCGTCTTCTGCGTCATTCGCACCCCCGTGGTTCAGAACTGACTTTCAAGCCAGCGTAACGTTTTTTTCTTCCGCTGTCGCCGGTTAGTCTTGCAACACCGGCTAAAAACCTTCCCTTGATCACCGCGACCTGCCGATACGATCCCTCAGGCCATTGCGTCGAGGTCCTCCACTCGCGGTGAACACTAACGCCTTGAAACACTTTGGGTCAATCGGCTCAATTACCGACTACCAGCGAATGAGCGAGGCACCCCAGGTGAAACCACCACCCATGGCTTCGAGCATGACGAGATCGCCCTGCTTGATGCGCCCATCGGCTACCGCGACGCTGAGCGCGAGAGGAACCGAGGCGGCCGAGGTGTTGGCGTGGATGTCGACCGTGGTGACCACTTTTTCGGGTGGCAGGCCAAGCTTGGCCCCTGCCCCGTCGATGATGCGCTTATTGGCCTGGTGTGGCACGAACCAATCGAGATCCGCGACGGTATGGCCGCTCTGTTCGAGCGTGGCGTAAACCACATCGGTGATCTTGCCAACGGCATGGCGGAAGACTTCCGGACCCTGCATGTGGACGTGGCCAGCAGTGCCTGTCGATGACGGGCCGCCATCGACATAAAGCTTATCCCAATGATGGCCATCGGAGCGAAGGGCGGAGGCGATAATCCCGCGCTCAGGTTCGCCCTCGGCGAGTTCGGCGCGCTCGAGAATCATGGCGCCGGCGCCATCGCCAAAGAGGACGCAGGTGGTGCGGTCGGTCCAGTCGAGGAGGCGCGTGAAGGTTTCGGCGCCGATGACGAGAGCGCGCTTGGCAAGGCCGTTCTTTATGTGGCTGTCAGCCGTGGTGACGGCATAGACAAAGCCAGAGCAGACGGCCTGGATGTCGAAGGCGAAGCCGTGATGCATGCCGAGCTTCATCTGCACAAGCGTCGCGGCGGCCGGGAATGTATAATCGGGCGTGGTGGTCGCGACTACGATCAGGTCGATGTCATCGGGGGTGAGGCCGGCATTTTCGAGGGCGGCCCTGGCCGCGGCGACGGCGAGATCGGAAGTGAACTCGCCCTCGGCGGCGATGTGCCGTTCCTTGATGCCGACGCGCTGCTGAATCCACTCGTCGGAGGTATCGACCGTCTTGGCCAGTTCGGCATTGGTGACAACGTTTTTGGGCAGGTAGCTACCCACCCCACGCACGATGGAACGAACTCTGCTCACGCGGACTTGGCCTCGGAATCGGAAGACGGCTCGGGAGCCGGCACATTGACAGGGAAGCGCTGCATGGTGTCGCCGATCTTGTCGATCAGGCGGCTGCGCGCCATTTCATAGGCAAGGCTGAGGGCACTCTTGTAGCCCACTTCATCGGTGCCGCCATGGGATTTTATGACGATGCCATTGAGCCCCATGAAGACGCCGCCATTGACGGTGCGCGGGTCCATCTTGCGGCGAAGGGCATTGAGCGCGCCACGCGCGAAGAAGGCGCCGAGCATGCTGACCCAACTGGCCTTAAGGGCGGAGCGGAGATAGGAGGCGACCTGACGGGCGGTGCCCTCGGCAGTCTTGAGCGCGATATTGCCGACAAAGCCTTCGGTGACGACGACGTCGACCGTGCCCTTGCCGATATCATCGCCTTCGACAAAGCCATGATAGGTGAAGCCTGCGCCGGAGGCCTGCTGCAAAATCTTGCCGGCTTCCTTGATGTAATCGAGCCCCTTCACCTCTTCGGTACCGACATTGAGAAGGCCGACGGTGGGCGATTCAGAATCAAAGAGCGAGCGCGCGAGGGCAGAGCCCAGAATGGCGTAGTCGACCAATTGGCGCGCGTCGGCGCCGATGGTCGCGCCCATATCGAGGACGATGATATCGGAGCGCAGGGTTGGCCAGATGGCGGCAATGCCCGGGCGGGAAATGCCTTCCATTGGGCGGAGGCAGAAGGTCGCCATCGCCATGAGCGCACCGGTATTGCCGCCGGAAATGGCGACGTCGGCCTCGCCATCCTTGACGGCCTGGATAGCCATCCACATGGAGGAAACGTTCTTGCCCTTGCGCAAAGCCTGGCTCGGCTTTTCGTCCATCGCGATCACGGCTTCGCAGTGGCGGACGGTGCTGGCGGCCTTTAGACGCGGGAATTCTTCAAGAAGCGGATCGATCTGCTCCTGGCGCCCATGAAAGATGAAGCGGGTATTCTTCCGCTCGCGCAGAGCCAGATCGGCCCCGTGAATAACAGCGCGCGGAGCGTGGTCGCCGCCCATGGCATCCACGGAAATCGTAATAGTATCGGTCATTTCAGCCCGTATTTCGGCCCGCTTGGGCAGGCATGACAACATATCCCATCATGGGGTCGGTGCAAGCCCTGCACAGGGAAGTTCAACTCTTGCCCTGGCCTTTGAGCTTGGCGAGGGCAGCGAAGGGGCCGCCTTCTGCGCCATCACCCGCAATGCCGAGCGTTTCGAGATCTTCGCCAGCGCGGCGGGGATAGGGATCGATGGCAAGCGCCAGGGTTTCGATGAGAAGCGCGGAAAGATCAACCTCGGGACCATCGATATGGTCGGGGAAATCGTCGTCTTCAAGATCGATGAAGACTTCAGAGCCGGGCGCCGGGGCCTGATGGCCGTGCGGCACGGGCAGGAAAACGCGATCGACGTCCTCGTCGATATGCTGAGAGACGGGCTCGAAGCTGACGACGGAGGGCTGGGTAATACTGGCCTCTAGGCGCCCCAGCGCCCGAAGGCCGCCGCGCAGAGGGGCGACGGTCAGATGTGCGACGAAGCGCTCGACCGAGGTCAGCTTCATGGCTTCAGCGATCTTTTCGCGAGTCGCAGCATCGGCATCGACGCTGACGGAGCGGCCGGAAGCTGGCAATTTGTCAATGCGCACAATGGCGTCGAAAAGTGGTTCGGTCTGGTCTTTCATGTGGCAGGTCCGAAAGTGATTTTTCCAGCCGAAATTTCGGCGGTCTGCTGGGCGGCGAGGGTCTTGTCCTGCTCGATCATATAATCCGCAAGGGTGCGGGCATGATCGAGTTCGGCACCATCGAAAAGATTGCGGGAAAGGACGAGGGCAAGCGCCTCCCGATCGCCGCGATCCATGGCTTCATTGATGGCAGCAAGAAGGCCGAAAAAGAGATTACCCATCTTCTGGATGCGCTTGGGGACGCCGAGGTCGCCAACGCCCATTTCGCGCAGGGAGCGATCCATGTCTTTAAAGAAGAGATCGAAGACCGCCTGGCTGAAATTGCGGGTCTGTTCACCCCCGCGCATCCGGCGAAAGACCAGGGCCATATGAAGGCTGATCATATCGAAGCGGCCAGTGACCGTGTCGGGCACACCCCATTCGGCATAGAAAACCGGTTGCCGGGATTGCGCCACAATGGCGTTATAGACGCCATAAACGGCGTCTGTGGCCGAGTTTTTGCGGAACAGAGACAGGATCATGGGATTGCGCTCAGCCTCGGGATGGGTCAAACACATGCATCGTTCGCCAACCCAATGTCAGCTTGCCACCGAGCCAAGTTGACAGCTAAACATTCCGGCGGCCAAGAGGCACGCGCCTTGTTGAGACGCCTATAGTCGAGAGCCATCGGGAAAGTCAAATTCATGCCCATGCGTATTGCTTCCGCTCCCCTCGCACCGATCGCGGCTGCAGCCCTTCTGGCCGTGACCCTGGCGGCCTGCACGAGCAGCACCTCGCTCGTGACCAAGCGGACACAGGGCTATGAAATTTCAGACAGCGCGCTGCAGCAGATTCGCGTCGGCCAGAGCCAGGAATTGGTGACGCTCGTGCTCGGCTCGCCGCAATCGACCAATACATTTGGCGACCAGACCGCCTGGTACTATGTCCAGACCAAGGTGCAGCAGACCTCGTTTGGCCTGCGCACCGGGATGGAGCGCACTGTGCTCGCCATTTATTTCGATAAGAACAAAAAGGTCGTCGATAAGGCGGTCTATTCGGCCGCCGATGGCAAGACCGTCGAGATCGAAAGCCGCCGCACGCCGTCCTTTGGCGAAGACCGGACGTTCATCGATCAGATCCTGCAGTCGTTCTGAGGTTTTCAGGACGCAGAGAATTGGAAAAGCCCCGGTGGATGCCGGGGCTTTTTTGTTTTGGGGGATTACTCCCTCCAGATCGGAAGAGCGTCGTGTAGGGAAAGAG